>JAZNYU010000042.1:0-2385 GCA_045594605.1 Eubacteriales bacterium | reverse complement strand
GGCAACAAGACCATTGTTACCAACGGCGACCAGACCGATACCATTTACGATTTGATGGACAAGCAAATGACCTTTGAGCAAGCGCTCCGCACCCGCGAGTTTGAGGATGACAAGCCGAACTTCACCCCTCGCATCTCGGGCATTATCCGCCTTGAAAAGGACGGAATGAACTATGCGATGTCCATCCTCAAGAGCGCCGAGGGAGATGATAGTTCCTGCGAAAGATTTACGTACGCTTACTCAAATCCCCTCGCGGGCAGGGCAAAATTCATCCACACCTACAACGGTGACGGCAATCCGCTGCCGTCCTTTGAGGGAGAACCCAAGACACTTGAGCTCCCCGACGTGGACATTGACACCCTGACCGACCTGATTTGGACAAACCTGAATCAAGACAATAAAGTTTCTCTCTTCGTCCGCTACATCGACATCGCCGGCGGCGAGAGTGAGACGAGAATTGTGAATAAAAACGTGTGAGGTGGCCCAAAAATGAAAGAATTTGAACTCAAATACGGCTGTAACCCCAACCAAAAACCGGCAAAGATCTATATGCAGGATGGCAGTGAATTGCCCATCGAAATTTTGTGCGGCAGACCGGGATATATCAACTTCCTGGATGCTTTCAACTCTTGGCAGCTCGTCAAGGAGCTCAAAGCCGCGCTTGGCCTCCCCGCAGTCACCTCCTTCAAGCACGTCAGCCCCACATCTGCTGCGGTTGGTATTCCGCTTTCCGAAAAGCTGAAAAAGGCATGCTTTGTCGATGACATCGAAGGTCTCGATGAGTCTTTACTCGCTTGCGCCTATGCAAGAGCGCGCGGCACCGACCGTATGTGCTCCTTTGGCGACTGGGTGGCTCTTTCCGACGTTTGCGACGTCACCACCGCGCTCCTCATTAAGCGCGAGGTCTCCGATGGCGTCATCGCCCCCGGCTACGAGCCAGAAGCACTTGAAATCCTCAAGAGCAAACGCAAGGGCAACTATAACATTGTTCAAATTGATCCCGATTATATCCCTGCCGTACAGGAGACCAAGCAAGTGTTTGGTATCACATTTGAGCAGGGCAGAAACAACTTTGCCATCAACCGCGAGTTGCTTTCCAACATTGTGACAGAAAACAAAGATCTGCCCGAAAGTGCCGTACGTGACCTCATTATCGCGCTCATTACCCTCAAATATACACAGTCCAACTCGGTCTGCTACGCAGTCGACGGACAGGCCATCGGCGTGGGAGCAGGTCAGCAATCGCGTATTCACTGCACACGCTTGGCAGGCGGCAAAGCAGACACTTGGTTCTTGCGCCAGCACGATAAGGTTTTGAATTTGCCTTTCAAATCGACACTTGGTCGCCCCGACAGAGATAACGTCATTGACGGTTACATCAACCAAAACGAAGAGGATGTATGTGCCGACGGCAACTGGCAAAAATATTTTACCGAACAACCCGCACCTTTCACTCGCGAGGAGCAGCTTGCTTACCTTGCTACCATCGACGGTGTAGCGCTCGGCTCGGATGCATTCTTCCCGTTTGACGACAACATCGAGAGAGCCAAGAGAAGCGGTGTTAAGTACATTGCAGAGCCCGGCGGCTCTATTCGCGATGACGTTGTAATCGATTGCTGCAACAAATACGGCATCACCATGGCGTTCACGGGCATGCGCTTGTTCCACCATTGATCCACCCACACAACAGGAGAATTTTGATGAAGATTATGGTCGTTGGTGGCGGCGGCAGAGAGCACGCCATCATCAAAAAGCTGAAAGAGAATAAAAACGTCACCGAAATTTACGCACTCCCCGGCAACGGCGGCATCGCCAAAGATGCTACGTGCGTTGATATCGGTGCGAAGGATATTGAAAAAATCGTGGAATTTGCCGTCTCCAACGGCATTGACTACGCAGTTGTTGCGCCCGACGATCCTCTGGTTCTCGGTGCGGTCGACGCGCTGGAGGAGAGGGGAATTCCTTGCTTTGGTCCTCGCGCAAATGCGGCTATCATTGAGGGCAGCAAGGTGTTTTCCAAAAATCTGATGAAGAAATACAACATCCCCACAGCCGCCTACGAGGTCTTTGACGATATGGATGCCGCACTCACATATCTTGAGAGCGCGCCCATTCCCACCGTTATTAAGGCGGACGGCTTGGCACTCGGCAAGGGCGTCATCATTGCCATGACGCGGGACGAGGCAAGAGACGCCGTTCGCTCGATGATGCAGGATAAGGTCTTTGGCGCGAGCGGAGATCACGTTGTTATTGAAGAATTTTTGAGCGGTCCCGAGGTCTCGGTGCTCTCCTTTACCGATGGCAAAACCATCGTTCCCATGGTATCCTCAATGGATCACAAGCGGGCAGAGGACAACGACACAGGGCTCAACACCGGCGGCATGG
>JAZNYU010000041.1:0-4576 GCA_045594605.1 Eubacteriales bacterium | reverse complement strand
GGGGCTAAAGCATCACTGCAGTTTAATACTTATATAACGGGACTATCTCAATTTGTGAAAAATGAGATAGTCCCATTAAAATTAGTTCGTAGCTTTTTGATTTTTAATTACCAAATAACGATACGCTTTTCGGGCGCAATATACATCTGGTCGGTGTCCTTTACGTCAAAGGTCTTGTACCACTCAGGGAAGTTTCTGGGAGGCATGTTTGCACGCAGGATGCAGGGACCGTGAACGTCAACGGAGAGCAGCATTTGCAAATATTCCGGTCTTGCCTTTTCGCACCAGATCTTTGCCCAGTTGGCGAAATACTCCTCGTAGGATGCGCCTGCGGTTCTTTGCATAATGTCAAGGGTGACCGACATACCGCCGTTATCTGCCATATTTTCGCTGACGATGAACGCGCCGTTGACCTTGCCCCAAGGCAGTTCAATGCCGTCGAATTGCTCAATCATTTGCTGTACCTTTGCTTCAAATCTCTTAAAGTCATCATCAGTCCACCAGTTGTTGATGTTGCCGTTTTCGTCGCATTTTGCGCCGTTGCTATCAAATGCGTGGGAAATTTCGTGACCGATAACCGCACCGATGCCACCAAGGTTTTCGCTTCTCGTTTGCTTGAGGGAATAGAACGGAGCTTGCAGAATGGCTGCGGGGAACGTAATATCGTTTACGAAAGGATCGTAGCAAGCGTTGACCATATGGCCGGGCATTTGCCATCTCTCGGGATCGGTGGGCTGATCGAGCTTTGCAAGAGCGTCTTCCTCGCGAATGCTCTTGAGGGTAAGGAAGATATCAAGGAGCGAATCCTCGGGGTTGAAAACGAGCTTATCAAAAATGTCTCTTACCTTATCGGGATAACCCATCTTAACGCCCATGGTAGAGAGCTTGAGAATTGCCTTCTCTTTTGTCTCTTCGCCAAGAATGTCATTGGTCTTGATGCGCGTTTTGTACGTATCAATGATTTGATAAACGATTTCGGTGATATCCTTTTTTGCTTCCTGTCCAAAGTATTTGTCACCGTAATAAATGCCTACGGGCTCGGAATACATACCGGATGCGAGGTTGTATGCATACTTTTCGATAGATTGCATTTTTGCAACGCCGGTAAGTGCGCGCATATACGCACCGCCCATATCGCGCAGCTCCTCAGAGAGGAAATCGCAGGCTCTGAGAAGGCCCGTAACGTATGCCCAGTGCTTGTAAAGCTCCAAATTTTCGGCATTGAATACGGTTGCAAACGCGCCAAAGAAGCGAGGCTCGGTAACAACAACAGTTGCGGGAACTTTGCCAAACAAATCGGTCAAAATTGCGCCAAAGTTAAGGGTGGAAAGCATTTCGGCTACCTTGCCCTCTTCCATGGGGTTGTACATTTCAACGTATTTCGACCACTCCTCGCTGGTCTTAACAAGAGAGCCAAGAATCGCGTCAAATGCGAGCGCGTCGGCAACGTACTTTTCCTGATCCTCGGGGGAGAGGTCGGTTTGTGCCATGACCATTTTGGCAACGTTGGTCCAAATGCCAAGGATCTGCTCCTTTTGCGCTGCCATTTCGGGCTTGTAGTAGGAAGCATCGGGGAGAATTACGCTCGGGCCTTGGATGTAAACGAGGTGTCTCTTGGTGTTCTTCATATCGGTCTCAACGCCAATGTTGATGGGCGTGGGAATGCTTTTTTGAGAGAACGTTTTGTAAAGATGGCTGAAATCTTCAACGGTTTTGAGCTCGTCAAGGATAGCAAGAACCTTAAGTGCGGGCGTAATGCCGTGCGCTGCCTTACGGTCTGCATCCTTAATGATGGCATAGAGCTCACAAGCGCGCTTGAGGTAGTCGTTGGGATAGGACTTATTTGCAGTCATGGTTTCAAACTCATCCATCATAATTTTTTCAACGGCGTCGGCAAGCACCATAATGCCGCCTGCCCAGGGCTTATCATCGGGAATAACGAGTTTATCTAACGTTTCTTGATTGACGTGCATATAAAGGTCGTCTTGAATTCTGATATTTTCCATAATAGCATCTCCTTATTGTTTTGCTTTTTCTTTATTGTATCACAAAATTTGGAAAAAGACAATAGCAGAAGGAGATTTTTTCAAAAATACTTGTAATTCGGCAAAAAAATGTGGTATAATGAAATTGCCAAAATCACCAACCATTTTAGCAAGGAGATGAAAAAGTATGAACTTTGAATATATTATCGCATTGGTACTACTCTCTCTGTTTTACGTGATCTCGATTTATTTGATGAAATACATACGCCATTTTCAATTAGCCAACATTGTGTTTGGCCTCTTGGTTTTCATTGTCTACATCTGTCACTGTACCATTATTTACAAAAGTGTTGGATTTAACGATTGGAATTTTCAAAACACATTACCCGTGGCAAATGTAAGTCCTTTTATGTTCTCACTGATGCCAATTATTATGATTTTACCCCAAAAAATCAAAAAGCATCTCCACTTGCTTATTTCCCTGCTATTCGTAGCAATGTTTTTGGCTTCTGTTTTGGGTTGCATAAGTAATGCAGTTATCAACTACAAGTTCCATTTCCACTTTATGCTCGATTACATCGCGCATATTATCTTATCGCTGTATGGAATCTTTTTGATTAGAAGCAAACAAGTTGAACTCACCAAAAAGAATTGCATCATCAGTTCTTCCATTATTTTGGGCTCTGCTACAGTGATGTTGATTTTGAATTTGATTTTCGATACCTCTTTCTTCGGCCTTTCACTCAGAGGCAAACACAACATTTATAACAACGTATTGACAGATAACTCCTACATATCTGCGCTTTTATACTATTTAGGTGCAATGTTTATGCTATTTTTGGGATTTCTTGCTTGTAGGTTTTTTGCAAAAGAACGTTTCGCCATTACCCAAAAAACAGAAAAATAAACACTCCAACAAAAATGAAAAGAAAAGTCACCTTGTGGCTTTTCTTTTTTTGCTTTTTCCCCTCAAAATCTCTTGACTTTTCCCCATTCTTGCGGTATAATGATTACAATGTAAAATTATGCTCTCTTTTGGAGAGTTCACTGTGAGGTTTTGTATTATGGCAAAAAACAATGAAAAAATGGTTGATCAGATCACGTCGATGGACGTCGATTTTGGTCAATGGTACACAGACGTAGTGAAAAAAGCCGAGTTGGCTGACTACTCGGGCGTTAAGGGCTGCATGATCTTCCGCCCTTACGGCTACGCAATTTGGGAGAACATTCAAAAGGATCTCGACGCGCGTTTTAAGGCGCTTGGCCACGAGAACGTTTATATGCCTATGTTCATTCCCGAATCCCTTTTGCAAAAAGAAAAGGATCACGTAGAGGGCTTTGCTCCCGAGTGCGCGATCGTTACCATCGGCGGTCAGAATCAGCTCCCCGAGAGATTGATCGTTCGCCCCACGTCGGAGACGCTCTTCTGCGAGCATTTCCGCAATATCATTCAATCCTACCGCGATCTGCCCAAGCTCTATAACCAATGGTGCAACGTGGTTCGTTGGGAAAAGACCACCCGTCCCTTCCTGCGCACCGCCGAGTTCCTCTGGCAAGAAGGTCACACCATGCACGAGACCGAGGAAGAAGCAAGACAGGAAACCTTGCAGATGCTCAAGGTTTATGAGGACTTTTATGCAGAGGCTCTTGCGATCCCCGCTTACACCGGCAGAAAGACCGAAAAGGAAAAGTTTGCAGGTGCTGAGGAGACCTACACCATTGAGCCTATGATGCACAACGGTGTTGCTCTGCAAGGCGGTACCACCCACTATTTTGGTGACGGCTTTGCAAAGGCATTTGACATCAAGTTCACCGCGCGTGACAACACGCTCAAATATCCTCACCAAACCTCTTGGGGCGTTTCTACCCGTTCCATCGGTGCCATTATTATGACACACGGTGACGACAACGGTTTGATCCTTCCCCCTCGCGTAGCCCCCATTCAGGTTGTTATCGTTCCCGTAGCGCAACACAAAGAGGGCGTGCTTGAAAAGGCAGCCGAGATCAAAGCAGAGCTTTCCAAGACTCTGCGTGTCAAGCTCGACGACAGCGACAACTCCACGGGCTGGAAGTTTGCACAGTACGAGATGAAGGGTGTTCCGCTCCGTCTCGAAATTGGTCCCCGTGACATCGAAAACAACTCCTGCGTGCTTGTTAGCCGCGTAACACGTGAAAAGACCTTTGTATCTCTCGACAACCTCCAAGAAGAAGTTGAAAAGGCTCTGCAGAAGGTTCATGAGGAGCTTTACAACCGCGCTCTCGAGAACAGAACCAACCGCACCTATGAGGCGCGCACCTATGAGGAATTCCTCGACACAGCAGCCAACAAGGAAGGCTACATTAAGGCAATGTGGTGTGGCGAGACCGAGTGCGAAGAAAAGCTCAAGGACGTCACCGGCGGCGTAAAATCCCGCTGCATCCCCTTTGTTGAAGATCACCTCGCAGATACCTGCGTTTGCTGCGGCAAGCCTGCCAAGCACATGGTAATTTGGGGACGTCAATATTAAAATCTAACAAAGTAAAGAAAAAAGGACGAGAAGATCTCGTCCTTTTTTCTTTTTGATCATCACTTTTTGATGTAGTATACAACC
>JAZNYU010000040.1:0-2612 GCA_045594605.1 Eubacteriales bacterium | reverse complement strand
CGCCAAATGCCTTGTCATCCTTGTTCATAAAGTAGGAGATTCCACAGTTGGCATTGCCCCAGAACACGATAACCGTTGAGCGGCCGTTGCGCGAATCGTAAGGATTGCGGTCACCCATGGGAAGTACTGCGTACTTTGCGCCGGTTACATCGTATACCTTTTTGATGTACGTCCAGCCGTGTTCGGCATAGTTGCCGGTGCCGTCCTCTTTGTTTTGCGTGGTAAGACCGTGGTGAGGAACCTGGAACATATCGCAAGCAAATGCGGTGGGCTCGTAATGGTTCCACATCTCTCTAAATGCAGATTCACCCGCGTCACCTGTGGAAAGGAAGGATACACCGCCGCCGTTTACCTTGTAAACGATGCTGGTGCTGTTGTAATACGTAATCTTGCTTTCGGGCGACCAAACGAGGTCGGGGGTGTAGAGCATATCAAGGGTTGCATTACCGAAGAAATACTGAACGCCTGCGCGAGGAATGAGATGCGTGGAGGTGGAGAATGCATCGCGGCACGCCTCGTGGAATTTCTTCTCATAGGTTGCGCTTGTAGCAGAAAGCTCGGGGGTGCTGGGAAGATTGTAGAGGAAATATTCAACATCCACCTTGTCAGCGTACTTTTGACCAAACGTGGTGATGATGCCCATGTGGTCGCTGTCACCGTGCGAGAATGCCCAAGCCGCAATCAAATATTGGCCGTCATCATTTCTGGCAACGTTCAATTTGGCAAAGGTTCTAAAGAGATTTTGCGAGTTGCTTTCGTAATTAAAGCCACCGTCAATAACGATTGCGCGTCCGTCGGAAAGCTTAATAACGTAGCACATACCAATCATCGGGTTACCCGTGTCGCCGGGGCCTCTTTCTACGCCAACCTGCGCCATCGTCAATTCACCCGTGCCTGTTGCATCATTTGCAACAAGAGTACTCAGTACGTTTTCGTCGAGCTGTTCAAAGAGGATGCGCGCTTCGTTTTCGACGGGTTTCCAATAAACGGTTACCAGCTCAAAATCATTGGTATAGACCAAGGTTTCAAATTTTGCACCTGCAACGGGAGTAACTGCAAGTGCGCGGAAGCCCATTGTTTCCAGTGCGGCTGTGACAGACTCCTTGCTTGCCACGTTTTGGAGAACGACCTCTTGCGTGCCAAAGGTGCTCTCAAATACGGTTGCATTTGCATCAAGAGCGGCAATCACGTCTTTTGCATAGAAGTCGGGCAGCTTGAGCCAGGTGTCAAGCTCTTCATTCTTCTTTACGGTAACCTTGCCCTTGGAGAAAAGGAATTCGGTTGCCATTTCGGTAAAGTCGGTGGCAGCGATGTAAGTGGTAATGCCATCACCGTTATCGATCATATTGATGCCGTTGTAGCCGTGCAGAGATTTCAGACCCGGGAATCCCGCCTCAGCTGCAAGGTTTGTGCCAAACAGTACGTCGTGCACAAAGCGGCTGTAAAGACCTTGATAGAAGTAACCGTTAGAGGTGGGAGCGTCTCCCTTTTTAACGATGTAGGACATATTGCCGTTTTTGTTGTAGGGATAATCGAAAAGGATCGCCCAACGGCCGTTGCCTGCGTCCAGATCCTCGCCCGTGCGTGTGCCAAGAGGCAGAGCTGCAATAGAGGCACCTGTGGAAACGTAAATGTTGCGAATGTTGTCCCACGCATGGCTGCCGTCATTACCCGTGGTCATGCCGTGGTGCGCGATTTGCAAAATGCCGCTTTGGTAAGCGCGCGCTTCAAAGAGCTGCCAGCTGCGGGTTGCCGCAATTTCGCCTGCATCACCCATGCAAAGGAAGCCCGTGCCGCCGCCGAGAACGTTGAAGATCAAGCTGCTATCGTTGTAGTAGGTGATCTTGTTATCTGCGGTGTCCCAATGCACGTCGGGGGTGTAGAGCATATCGATCGTCACGTTGCTAAAGTAGTATTTCAAACCAACGTGGGGGTTAATAAAGTTTGCCTCGGGGTAGGTCTCTTTGCAAAGCTCGTGGAAAGCTTCCTCGCCTGCCTTGCCGCCGCCAACAGCACCGATATCCTCATTTGCGGAAAGCTGATAAAGGAAATTGAGAACGTCAACCTTATCGGCATAAAGGGGAGCGAAGTTGTTAAATACGCCGTTGTGGTCGCCGTGACCGTGGGTAAAGATCCATGCTTCGATGATGTATTGACCGTTCTCATCTTTTGCAACGTCAAGCTTTGCAAGCGCGCCATAAACGTTTGCGGCACACTCGTCGTAGTAGTAGCCACCGTCAATCACAATTGCGTTGCCGTTTGCAAGCTTAAAGATGTAGCACAAGCCGATCATGGGGTTGTCGACTGCTTCGCCTCTTTCAACACCGATCTGAACCATGGTTACGGTACCGGTGCCGGTGGAGGCATTCTTTTGCAGAGCGGAAAGCTCACCTGCGGTGGTTGTTTCCCAAGTGATGCGCACTTCTTTTTGTTCGTAGAGCCAGTAAACGGTTACAAGCTCATCGCCCTTGGTCAAAAGGAAAACGTTGAACTTTGCACCCGCTACCGTATCCACGTCAAGGCGCGTGTAGCCCTCTTTCCAGAATGCGTTCAAAATATCGTAAATTGCCTCAACCTCTGCAAAAATGGCTTCTTGGCAATCAAAGGTTGCC
>JAZNYU010000039.1:0-25226 GCA_045594605.1 Eubacteriales bacterium | reverse complement strand
CAAAATCCTCCGATAATTTGTCGGCTCAAAATAGCCATAATTCAACATTATATATTATACCGCAAAATTGAAAAAATGCAATAGATTTTGCACATCTTTTTTATTGAAAATAAAAAAACTCCAAAAGACACAATGAAAAGTATTGGTAAGCCTTGAAACTAAAAAAGCCTCCCTTTACACAAGGGAGCCTTTGAAATGTCGCCACGAATTTTTATCCACTATTGCAATTTTATAGATAAGAGCCCCACCGAGGTGGGGCAGTTGGTTATTCGGCTAACAGCTCTTCAATTTCTTTTTCGTAGGTAGATGCTTCAGGCCATTTGCGCTCCGGATAATCTTCTTTGAAAGCATCTATAATTTTTTGCGCGATTTTGAGTTGCGAAGCCGCGTTCTCCTTTTCTCCCTTTTCTTTTAAGTGCCTTCCAATGATGATGAGCATATCAAGCAAGTCGTAGACGCATATACTCTTGTGTTTGTGTGCGGCTTCATAGCTTTCTTCGCCACTCAAAAGGGTTGCCATCAATTCCAGTTTTGTAAAATAGATTTCCGGAATGATCTCAAGCGTGGGAGCAATCAAATCATCTTGCCCGTTTTCCTTATAGCACTCGGCGAGAATGCGACAGGCATCATATTTCACATCATCATACTTTGCTGATTCAATTAGAGATTTGCAAAGCGGAATCACCTCATCGGCTCGCGTTTTGTAATCGAGCGTGTAGAGCAGGTTGTTCAAAATGATTTCATTGCCTGGGAAACGCTTGAGCCCCTCGCGCAAAATTTGCTCTGCTTTTGCAGGATCATTGTTGCGATATTTCCATGATTCCGTACAAATTGCTTCCACCTGTTTTTCCATCTCATAGAGATTGAAATCAAACAATTCATCAGTCGAAACACCAAAAAAGGACGCGATGGCAGGTATCATTGTTACATCGGGCATCGTGTTGCCGTTTTCCCATTTCGAAACCGCCTGAAAGGATACTCCAAGATAGTTTGCAAATACCTCTTGCGAGATGTTTTTCTGTTTTCTCAAGGATTTTATTTTTTCTCCAAGTTTTATCATTGTAATTCCTCCAAAACATTTTGAATGCGCGCTCATCCTGATACCATTATAGCACATTTGTAGGGAAATGCAATAACTTATTCGGAGAGAATTTTTCTCCTGTGGGTTGAATTTGTGCGCATGATGATATGTCGCTTGGGTTGCTGAATTTTTAAATTTCTTTTGAATCCTTTTTCAGAATACTTGACAATTGAATGTGAATATGATAAAATATAATTACATCTAAAAGATGTTATTTTGACTTATTGGAGGGTTTACAAATGAATTTTGTAAGAAAGTATTGGCCGATGCCCTTTAAGGTAAGAAGCGGCGACGTCGGTTCTCTGGTTAAACAGCTCATCATTTTCTTGCTGGCTTGCCTGGTTGTTGGTATTCTGATTGGTGTTCTTGCAGGACTGCCCATCATCGGTATTATCTTTACCATTATCGGTTCCTTGGTAGAAATTTACGGCATTGTTGGCGTAGTTCTTTGCATCTTGAAGTTCCTGGGCGCCATCAAATAATCCATTTTACATCAAAAATAGGAAACTGCCCGTTTTCAAAAAGCAAACGGGCAGTTTTGCTTCTTTTTTTCAAAAAAAATAAACTTTTTTGCAAAAAGGTATTGCAATTTTCAAAAGTTTGTGGTACAATATAGCAGTATATGGATGAAGCAGTGCACACCCTCTCAGGTGCCGCTTTGAAATATCAGTTATTCGAATTTCAAATCTATAGGGAGGTAAAAAACTATGCCTAACATTAAGTCTGCTAAAAAGAGAGTTAAGGTTATCGAGACCAAGACCCTGCAGAACAAAATGCACCGCAGCGCGCTCAAGACTGAAATGAAGAAGTATGATGCAGCTCTTGCATCCGGTGATATGGCAGCCGCTCAAGCAGCTTATAAGGAAGCTGTAAAGAAGGTTGACCAAGCAGCCGCTTACGGAATCATCCATAAGAACGCAGCAGCTCACAAGAAGAGCCAGTTCACAAAGAAGCTCAACGCGCTGAACAAGTAATCAAACCAAACAAGACGATAAAGTCCTAACCCAACTTTGTCTCAGAATAAAACAGTATGGAGTTTTCCGTGCTGTTTTTTTCTGTTTTATGGGGATAAGGCAGAAGTAAACCAAGGCTTCCCCTCAAGGGGAAGGCTATGAAAGTTCATTCCAACAAGAAATACTTTTCACATTCATTGACAAACCAACAGATTTATGATAGAATAGAGAAAAGACTGGTGAGGAGGTGCATACTGTGCTTTTTCATAATATAGCTGAAATGATAGGGAAAACCCCACTTTTAGAAGCACACAATTTTGCCGCCGCGTATGCGAATGGCGCGCATCTGCTTTGCAAATTGGAATGCTTTAATCCTGCAGGCAGCGCCAAGGATCGCGTAGCACTCTATATGCTCGACGATGCCGAGGAGCGCGGACTGATCAAGTCGGGTGCTACCGTTATTGAGCCGACCAGCGGCAACACAGGCATCGGTCTGGCGGCTTTGTGCGCTCGCCGCGGATACCGCCTGATACTCACAATGCCCGACAGTATGAGCGCCGAACGTCGCGCACTCCTTGCGGCTTACGGTGCTGAAATCGTCCTGACTGATGGCGCACTTGGTATGACGGGCGCGGTCGAAAAAGCAAAAGCGCTTGCCGCCACCATCAAGGGTAGCTTTATTCCGTCGCAGTTCGATAACCCCGCTAACCCAAAAGCACACTACACCACCACAGGCCCCGAAATTTGGGCAGATTGCGATGGTAAAATTGATGCCTTTGTTGCAGGTGTGGGGACAGGCGGAACGCTCTCGGGTGTTGGCAAATACCTTAAGGAACAAAACCCAAATTGCCGTATTGTAGCCGTTGAACCCGAAACCTCGCCGCTGCTCTCCAAAGGATACACAGGCGCGCATGGCTTGCAGGGGATCGGCGCGAATTTTGTCCCTGACAATCTTGACAGAACCGTCATCGACGATATCCTTACCGTCACCGATGAGAACTCCTACCGCGCCGCAAGAGCATTCGCCACCACCGAGGGGCTGCTCGTCGGCATCACCTCGGGAGCCGCACTCCACGCCGCCACAGAGCTTGCAAAACAGTTGCCAAAGGATGCGAACATCGTGGTTCTTTTGCCCGATACGGGGGAGAGGTACCTCTCCACACCTTTGTTTCGAAAATAAATAAAAACGGACGACCTATGGTCGCCCCTACCTTGAAAAGGGATAGCAAATGCTATCCCTTTTGTTAATCAAAACCACCAACAACTTTCTTAGCGAGTGAGGCCTCGGTGGCCCCTAATCGCTCGCGTGAGCAAAAGCGAGGTTTTACCTCGCGCCGACTGTCTGTTGGTTAACTAACAACTCTATTTGGATATATTTGTTAGAGAGTTCTTGAAGGAGTGTGGGGGAACTTCTTGCAAGAAGTTCCCCCACAAAATCCTTATCATTCAATATTCGGAATCTTCGACAGCCCCGCCGCAATTTCCTCGTCGGTGGGGACGTAGTCGACCATTTTGCCGTCGTGGAATTTTTCATAGGACATCATATCAAAGTAGCCGGTGCCGGTCAGGCCAAAGACAATGACCTTTTCCTCGCCTGTTTCTTTGCACTTGATGGCTTCGTCCATAGCCACCTTAATGGCGTGGGAGCTTTCGGGCGCGGGCAGAATACCCTCAATGCGCGCAAAGTATTCAGCGGCGGCAAAGACCTCGGTCTGCTTGACCGTGCGGGCTTCCATGAGTCCCTCGTCGTAGAGCTCGGAAAGAACAGAACTCATGCCGTGATAGCGCAAGCCACCTGCGTGAGTAGCGGCAGGAATAAAGCCGCTGCCAAGCGTGTACATCTTGGCAAGAGGACAAACGCGACCGGTGTCGCAGTAGTCGTAAACGTACTTGCCGCGAGAGAGGGAAGGGCAGCTTTCGGGCTCAACGGCAATGAATTGATAATCCGCTTCACCGCGCAGCTTTTCACCCATAAAGGGAGCGATCAGACCGCCAAGGTTCGATCCGCCACCCGCACAACCAATAATGACGTCGGCTTTTACGCCGTATTTGTCAAGTGCAGCTTTGGTCTCCATGCCAATGACAGATTGGTGAAGCATGACCTGCGAGAGAACGCTGCCAAGCACGTAGCGGTAGCCCTCGCGATCGGTGGCGGCTTCAACCGCCTCGGAGATGGCGCAACCAAGGCTTCCTGTCGTTCCGGGGAACTCTTCAAGAATTTGACGTCCCACGCGCGTGGTGTCAGAGGGAGAGGGCGTTACGCTCGCACCGTAGGTGCGCATGACCTCACGACGGAAGGGCTTTAACTCATAAGAGGATTTGACCATAAACACCTTGCAGTCCAGTCCAAAATAGGAGCAAGCCATCGAAAGGGCAGTACCCCATTGACCGGCGCCCGTCTCGGTGGTAACGCCAACAAGCCCTTGCTCCTTTGCATAGTAGGCTTGCGCGATTGCAGAGTTGAGCTTGTGGCTGCCGCTGGTGTTGTTGCCCTCAAACTTGTAGTAGATGTGCGCGGGCGTGCCAAGCTTCTTTTCCAGACAGTAAGCGCGAACCAGCGGTGCGGGACGGTACATTTTATAAAAATTGAGAATTTCCTCGGGGATGGGAATGTAGCGATTGACGTCGTCAAGCTCCTGCTTGACAAGCTCCTCGCAAAAGACCTTACCAAGCTCCTCAGCCGTGATGGGCTTGCCCGTTTTGGGATCAAGCAGGGGAGCGGGTTTCTTTGTCATGTCGGCGCGCACGTTGTACCAGTTGCGCGGCATTTCGCTTTCTTCCAAATAAATTTTGTAGGGGATCTCTCTTTGTGCCATAACGTTCTCCTTTCGTGAGGGCAAAAAACAAAAAACGCCCCAAAACCTCTCGGTTATAGGGACGAAAAATTCGCGGTGCCACCCTCATTGAAGCCAAAGCTTCCACTTTTCGCATACGGTAGTAGATTATATGCGGCGCGAGTGGTAACGGGAGCGCACCCCGTCGAAGCCTACTGAAGCATAAATGCTGTTCGGTTCGCCCTTGAAAGCCCATTCGCCAAGCCGTCTTTGCCGCAATTCCACCACCTGCGGCTCTCTGTAAAAGCTTTTTGCTCGGTTACTCTTCTTTCGCATCGGTTTTTGATGTTGCTAATAGTATACCCCCATTTTGCGTGTTTGTCAATAGGGTAAGAGAAAAAAACGAGAGTTTTTTGACATAAATATTGTTTTAGCCGGAATTGTGTGTTATAATGAAATCAACAAAGAATGCAACAAGGAATCGGGGGCGCCCATGAAAAATCCGAACAACGCCAAGAGGGCAAAACGGATCTCCGTTTTGGAAGCTCTTGCCGCCCTTGTGCTTTCCTTCGCATCCTGAAGCTTTTGGGAGGTTGTCGTCAGCAATTTGCATAATCTGTTCTAATTTACATTTGGAGAGTAAGTGGAATGATAAAAATAATAGACACATATCCGCAAATCGAATCTTTATTTACAAATAAACAATTCAACTTCGAAGAATGGAAACTATACATCAATTCTCTATATGATCAATCTACCCATATTTTTGTCGATGACTTAAAAGAATGTTTAGACAGCGGTAGCTATGTATACGAAAGGGATGTTTTGCCAATTATCAATGCTGTTTATGAACATCCGTGCTTGGCAATTTTACATTCTTCATTTTGCAAGGTTACAAATAATTTAAATCAAAAGGTTGTTGATCGATTTGGACGTGAATTGAATATTGATATCGTTTTATACGTTGGACTTTGCAATGCCGCAGGATGGGTGACCAATATCAACGGTAGAGATGTCATCCTGTTAGGAATAGAAAAGATACTTGAGCTGGATTGGTGCGATGAGGACTCTATGCGCGGACTGATTTACCACGAATTGGGGCACGTATATCATAAGCAATACGGTATCCTTGATCAGCAGGGAACTAACAGCTGCGAGGACTTCGTTTGGCAGCTGTTTACAGAGGGCATAGCAATGTATTTTGAGCAGTTTTTGGTAAATGATTTTCATTATTATCACCAAAATAAAGATGGTTGGTTACATTGGTGTGACCATCACTTCAATCAAATATTGAAAGATTTTCACAATGACTTGCCAACTATGACGAATTTTAATCAAAGATATTTTGGTGATTGGGTAAGCTATAACGGAAAAGGAGATGTCGGATATTATCTTGGAACAAAATTCGTTCAACAGATTTCCAACAAATACGACTTTGAACAGTTGATCAATCTGCCCATCAATACTGTTTACCGGGAATACTTGTCCTTTGCAAAACAGAAATTATAAATCACGCTTCTACTCTCCGTAGATACCCAAAATTCTACGCTTTGTATGTGTACATCAGTCAATTCATACTATATAATAAAGGCAGAAAGGAGGAGAACCCGATGGATCAGATCAAAATCGGCAAATTTATAGCCGAAACAAGAAAACAAAAGAATATGACGCAGAGACAACTTGCCGATGCACTTTCCATCAGCGATAAAACAGTTTCTAAATGGGAATGCGGAAAGGGACTGCCGGAGATTTCTCTTATGATGCCTTTGTGCGAGACGTTGCAAATCACGGTCAACGATTTACTGAGTGGTGAGCGTATCTCTGATGTCGCATACAAAACGAAAGCAGAGGAAAACATGGTGAATTTGATGAAAGAAAATGAAGAAAACCAACAGCGAATGGCACTTTCGGTTATTTGCGGTGTTATTACAATTATTGCGGTGTGCTCACTTATTATCATTGCATCCTATATTCAAATGTCCACATTCAATAGAATTGCGATTATCGTTTTTGCCGTTGCTACGGCAGTGATTGGAATAGGTGGAGCGGCAATTCTTGAAAGAAAGGCAGGATACTTTGAATGTCCGCATTGCAAAGAACTTTTTATACCAACCATGAGCGCGTACGTAAAAGGGTATCACACTATTACCAAACGCCGCCTGACCTGTCCCAAATGCAAAAAAACAAGTATGTGCAAGCACCGCATCGTGCGATAAGTTTCAATCTATAAAACAAACAACCACCCCGACAGATTTTCCAGTCTGTCGGGGTGCTTTTTTATAGCTTCGTCACCAATTCATCCATATCTTTTCTCTTTTTTGCTCTCAGCTTATCGTCCTCTTTGGCGTAGCCGAGGGTGATAACGAGGCGAACAGGGTGAGATAGGGAACAGATCTTGCGGATCTTTTCATCGTCAAACCAACCGAGAATACAAGTGCCAAGCCCTTGAGCGGCTGCCTCGGCGGTCAGGTACGCCGCCGCAATGCCAATGTCAATCGAGCGATAGTCGTTGCCCTTGACCTTTGCACCGAGAGCCGCTGTCTTGCAGTAGGGCTCCTCGGAAATGACGATAAGCACGGGTGCATCAGCGGCAAACTTGTTCATCCCCATGCCCATAACTGCTTTTGCAACTTCGCGTGCGACATCCCCTTGACACACCGTCAGGTGATAGGGCTGACCGTTGCAAGCCGAGGGAGAAAGGCGCACGGACTCCAAAACGGCATTGAGCTTTTCTTCTTCAACAGAGCGGCTTGCATCATAGGCGCGGCAAGACTGCCGATTTTGTGCGATTTCGTAAAAATTCATAATATCTCCTTTTTTATAAAAAACAACTTTCTTAACGGGCAGGGTCTCGGTGGGTCTCGCTGCGGCTCGGTCACGCTCACGTTCTGACAGTTCACCGAACTGTCATTCATTTCATTCGCGTCGCTTCGCTACCTTCCCGTTTGCGAGAGCCAAAGCGAGGTTTATCCTCGCGCCGACCGTCTATCCGTAGACGAACGACTCTATCCTGTTATTTTTGTTAGAGAGTTCTTGAAAGGGGTGTGGGGAAAACTTCTTGCAAGAAGTTTCCCCCACGTTATCCGCGTCCTTATTCTAAATACAACGCATCCGCATTGAGAAACGCGTGTGCACTCAAGCGAGAGTCAGTGGGGACGGTGCGAGAAGCGCCGCACTGCTTGCAGGTAACGCGAACGCCCTCGGGGGTGATTTCTGCCTCGTAGGCGCGCCCGTTGTCGTCGGTTGCGCACTTGCAATAGATCTTGCCCTCGGCATCCATATCGTTGATCACAAACATCACAATATCCAAAACCTGCGGGTCGGGCAAGGCGTCCTCATCATTTATTATCTCCTCGGGGGGCGTCAGACCGTTTTTCTCCATCATATCGAGGAGCGCCAGTTCGGAGCGCGCCAATTCCCCCTTAACAAGATTCATCTCACCAAAAAAGGCGAGCGGAAAATCCGATGCGTAGGGGCAACAGAGCGAGAAGATCTCCTTGCCGTAAAAGAGGGAGCTATTGACAGTAAAGATGTGCGGCGTTGCGCAGAGCATGCAGGGAACGGTCAAGCGGATCTTTTCATCCTGCGAGGAAACGATCGACATTTCGCTCTTGCCGCAGGTGCATTTGAGTTTGACCATGTCGGCGGAGAGAGAAAAAACATTTACTGCGCTGATAACGCCGGCACCGCAGTGCGGACAACGGTAAGCAACCGTTGTGTGTTTGGAGTCAAGAATCATCACACAAAATTCCTTTTTTGTTAGTTTTTAATAGTCAATACAGTATATGTACTCGGTTGCAAAATGGCGCGGAAGCTTCCGTGCCATTTTGCAGGTAAATGATAAACCTGAATTAAGGTTTTGTAGTTGTAGCAGGAGCAGTGGTTGTGGTGAGAACACCCTCAATCTTGCTCATGGCATCTTCATTGAACTCGTAGTTGCCGTTGGCAATTACGCTCTTCATGTGTTCAGCAAACTTTTCTTCGGTCCAACCGGTTCTTGCGGAACGGGTCCAAGCTTCCTCACCGGAAGCATAGAGTACCAGATAGTAGCCCTTGCCGTCCTTGGTTTGAACGATCTCTACGTCAAATGCCTGACGTGCATCGTCAAACAACCAAGCCTTCAGATTTTCATCCGGAATGTCAGACTCTGTAAAGTCAAGTCCAACGGTGGGGTTGGTGGAAAGAACGTAGCCGGGGTAGTAGCCTTCAGCGTTGCCTTCCTTCATCGTTTCGGTGATCTTGAGGGAAGAGAAGAGGTCAAGCAGAGCAAAGCCTGTCTTGCCACCCAGCTTCTTGAGTGCCTTTTTCGCTTCCTTTTCGGTTTCAAAGAGCTGGTAAACTGCGTAAACGGTGTCTTCTTCATCGTTAACCTGCTTTGCGGGCTCGTCAACGATATAGATGGTCAGGCCGGTAACGTTGTTCTTGCTGTCAACGGTTGCGATAAAGGTCATATCGTCCTTTTGACGGTCAAACGTGCGAGGACCGTCCTTGTATTCGTTCTTGAAGAGCCAATCCTGGTAGCTGCCGGTGGTGATGGATTGAGGATACTTCAGAGTGGTTGCCTCTTCCTTGAGGGAAGCGTCAAGCTTGCTCTTGATACCGCGGAAATAGCTGTAGTATTCTTCATCCTCAAAGGTCTTGTACTCAACCTTGCAGGAGAGAAGTGTCTCACCGATTTCGGCCAACTTGAATACATAAGAGGTGCCGTTGCTGTCCACTTGGTAGTAGGTGTTTGCGGTCAAGGTGATCTTTTCGGTCTTGCTGCCGTTGGGATAGATCTTGTTGAGAATTGCATCGGGAAGGGGAGAGGTTGCGTTTTCTGTAGGTCTGAGAGCGTTAACGGTTGTAAAGCCTTCCCAAGTCTTTGCATTTTCGGTTGCCTTGAGAGCATCGAGCTCTGCCTTGGCAAGATCCTCAGCACCCTTGAAAGCGGTGGAGTTCTTTCTGCCGTCTGCAAGCAGGTCGGCAATGATCTGCTCTTGGAAGGTCTTAGCATCTTCAGCTTCGCTAACCTTCAGTGCTGCTTCGTAGTCAGCAAAGTTGTATTCCTTGATAGCTGCGTGAACGAGCTTGCTGTGGTCGTGACCCTCGTGGCCCTCTTCCTCTTCTTCAGGCTTGGGAGCAACGTAAACGAGGAATACGCGGTCGTCATCACCAACGATCACGGTTGCGCTATCCTTGTTTTTGGAGTTGAAAATATAATCGTAAACTTTGACGTCATACTTGGTTTCAAAGTCCTTCTTGGTTACATAACCCTTGGTGAAGTCCTCAAGGCCATTGGTGAAGAGCTCGCCAAGAACTCTGGTCAATTCATCCTTGTTGCTGTCAGCCTTAGCAGCAAGCAGATCTTCAAGCTCTGCATCTGCATATCTGGTGAGAACGAGTTCCTTGAAGTTCTCGTCCATCAGCCAGTTCACAACCTTTTCTTCAAAGGTCTTGAAGTCTTGCTTGTAGAGGGGAGCCTCTACCTTGGTTTCGAGCAGGTACAGATGATATTCTGCCTCAAAGGAGTCCAGAACGCCTGCAAAGAGATCGTCGGTGAGTGCAACGTAAGCGATGGTGTAGTTGGTGGTGGGCTTGTCGTCTTCCTTCTTTACTTCCAGAACCTTCACAACGTAGTAGGTGGTGGAGTTGTGCGCGATGAACTTCCAGCCGTTGTAAACGGTAGCATCCTCGTCATAAAGGATGTCAAGGATCTCCTTGGGAGCGGTGTTGGTATCGTTCTCTGCAAGGGGCTTGGTTGTGTCAGCAGAAAGGATTTGATCCTCGGGAATGTTGAGGTCGAGATCGTCTTGCATTTGAGCCAGCAGATCGTCTGCCTTCTCCTTAGCGGTCATAAAGTCGGTGGTGTTTTCACCAAGCTTAATGCATTCGCCGATCAGTTCCTTGGGATTTTCGATAGAGGAGAGGTTGTCCTTGTAGTCCTCGTACTTGTATTCTCTGATGGAGATGGTTGCTTCGGTAGCAGTAGAGGTCTTTTCAAAGTAAACCAGGTAAGCGCACTTGTCGCCGGAGATTGCAGAGAAGGTGCCTGCCTTGTTGGAGGTGCTGAAAACGTAATCTGCAATGGATTCAACCAACTCGGGGGAGTAGGTAGCTTCGCCGTCGGTAGTGGTCTTGGTGTATTTGGTGGTGTTCTTAAGGCCGAGCTCTTCGAGCTTTGCGTTCAGTGCATCGCCCTTAAGGTCGGTAAGAGCAAGACGGTCCATATTTGCAAAGTGCTTTGCAACGGTGCTCTCAAAGCGCTCTTCCATAAACTTATCGGAGTAGAACTCGCGAACCATGGACTCGGATGCGCCGGAGAAAGCGTAGTACTTAGTCTCAAAGAAGCCTGCAGGGTTCTTGTCGATATAGTTCTGCAGATCGCTTTGGGTGGGTTCGCTTTGGAAACCGAAGTTCATATAATCGCTGTACTTGGAGTACATGATCATAACCTTTGCAGCATCCTCAATGTCAGACTTTTTGAAGTTATCGCCAACGTACTCGGAGAGGAAGTAGTCAAAGGAGTAGCCGTACTGTGCAAAGCCGAGGTTCAAATAGAGGTTTTGCATCCAAGTAACAACGCTCTTAGCGTCACTCTTGTCGTGGGACTCATACTTCATGCCTGCATCAATAGCAGCATCTGCACCTGCAACCAGCTCGATCAGGTAATCCTTAATGGAATGCAGACCGGAGTTGAGGATCTCTTTGGTGTAGTAAGCAGCAGTGGAAAGACCGTAAGCATCGGGGGATTGATACTGGGTCAGAATGCTGCTTTGGCTGCCGCCAAAATACTGTTGATAGTAAGCATTTTGCCACTCAATGGTTGCTTGTTGATACATAGTGTACCAAAGAACGAAGGTGGCCATTTGTTGGTTCATATCAAATTTGCCGCTCTTACTCTCTACGATAATGCGGTTACGCAAAATAGCACCGCCGCTGATCAGGGCAGCAGCAATAATGCCTGCCAGAACGGCTACGAGAAGAACGATGCAAAGCGTGCGCTTTGCCCAAAGGGGCATAACGAACTGCTTTTTTGTTTTGTTTTGACGTTTTTGGGGTGCTCCGGCTGTTTCATTCAGATGGAGCTGCTTGTTTCTTTTTCCTTTTCCCATTGTTGATGTTCCTTTCTTTTTTGACGGATATGAACAGTGTCATAGCGCATATAAAGATATTATAACTTTAGAGTGTGAAAAACTTGTGTCATGATTATGAACAAAGCAGAAATTTTAGACACAAAATCGACAAATTCGACGATTTTTTCAAATATTCATGATGACGGGCAGGATCATCGGTTTGCGATGCGTTCTGCTATAGAGGAATTTGGTCAGATCGTCCTTTACGCGGCGCTTGAGCTTGATGCGGTCAACGCGCTCGCGGCGCTCGAGAATGCTCATCATCGAATCAAAGGCAACGGCGCGCACCTCTTCCATCAATTCCTCTGCTTCGCGAACGTAAATAAAGCCGCGGGAGATGATATCTGGGCCGGAGATGAGGAGATGCTCCTCGGTGTCGACTGTGGCAACGACCACGATCAAGCCGTCCTGCGAGAGGTGTCTGCGGTCGCGCAAAACGATGTTTCCAACGTCGCCAACGCCATAACCGTCTACCAAAATTTTACCTGCGGGCACTTCGCCGCCAAAACGGGCACCTTTTTCGTCAATTTCGAGTACACGACCGATCTCGGAGATGAAAATATCCTTCTCTTTCATGCCCATGTAGCGCGCCAGATCGCGGTTGGCGCAAAGATGGCGGCTTTCGCCGTGGATGGGCATAAAGTAGCGGGGCTTGGTCAGCGCCAGCATCAGCTTGATCTCCTCTTGGCAGGCATGTCCCGAAACGTGAAGCTCGGCTTCTGCCTCGTGCAAGACCTTGACGTCGTTTTTGGAAAGCTCGTTGATAATGCGGCCCACCAGCTTTTCGTTGCCGGGAATCGCCGAGGCGGAAAGCACAACGACGTCGTTGGAATCCAAGGAGACCTGTGCGTGATCCGAAAAAGCCATGCGGTAGAGTGCCGACATCGGTTCACCCTGGCTGCCGGTTGTGATGATCGTTACCTCGCCGGGCTTAAAGCGTTTGATGTCGCTAATGTCGACGAGAACGCCCGAGGGGATCTTCATATACCCGAGCTCGGTAGCTGCGCTGACGATGTTGAGCATGCTGCGCCCCGTAATGGCAACCTTTCTGCCGTGCTTTGCACTGGCATCAATAATTTGCTGAACGCGATGCACGTTAGAAGAAAACGTGGCAATGATCACGCGCTTTTTGGGGTAGGTTGCAAAAACACTTGCAAGTGAGGTTCCAACCGTCTTTTCCGATGGGGTATGACCGGGGCGCTCCGCGTTGGTGGATTCGCACATCAGCATCAATACACCGCGACGGCCAAGCTCGCCCAGACGAACGATATCCATCATCTCACCGTCAATGGGGGTAGTGTCGAGTTTAAAGTCACCCGTGTGCAAAACAGTACCCAAAGGGGTATGCAGAGCAATGGCACAAGCATCGGCAATAGAGTGATTTACGTGAATAAACTCTGCTGCAATTTCGCCCAGCTTAACGGTGTCGCCCGCGTTGACCACGCGCAGATCCGGCTTCCAAGGGAGGGGATGCTCTTGCAGCTTGTAGCGAATGATCCCAAGCGTGAGGGGCGTGCCGTAGACGGGGACGTTGATGGTGCGAAGCAGATAGGGGATAGCACCGATGTGGTCCTCATGCCCGTGCGTCAAAAGGATCGCACGCAAGCGGTCCTTATTCGCTTCCAAATAGGAGATATCCTGAATGACAAGGTCAATGCCCGGCATATCGTCCTCGGGGAATCCGAGACCGCAATCGATCACAACCATATCGTCGTTATATTCAACAACGGTCATGTTTTTGCCGATCTCACCAAGTCCGCCCAAGGGGATGATGCGGATCTTGCCCGCCACAGCTCCTTTTTTTTGTTTTCTTGGCATTTGAATTGAAAAGTTCCTTTCTATAAAATGTTCTCCAAAGGGGAGACGTTATTCAAAAAACAGACTGTCAAAAATCGCCGTTTTTTCACCGTGTAACGCAAAAAAGCGCAACAAAACGAGACCTTGCACCCGATGGAGACCACGCACATCCCCGTCGATCAAGGCATTCTTCCAATTGCTAAAGTGAGTCCGCCGCACGCAAACGCCGTCGGGCAGACAAAAAACGGTCACACATTGACGCGTATATTATATCATATCTATGGTATAAAGTCAATAGAAAGCGCGCAAAAAAACTTTCGACATCAAAGCAGCAAAAGCGTCACGATCACGCTCAAAAGGGCACCGCAAAAGCTCCCCACGCCAAAAAAGAACCAATGACGGTTTTTCTTCTTTTCCGAGGATGACGCTTCGGGTGCCATTTCGGCAAGTATGCGGTTGGCTTCACTCAAAATATCCTTGCTTTTTCGCTTGTCCTTTTGGGCATCGTCCCGAAGCACAAAATACGCCTCGTCAAAATAGCGGCTGTTGCCTGTGCGAACCACGATCATCTGCTTGCGTGCGCCTTTTATCATTTTTCTTCTCCTTGCATAAACGTCTTTTTAGGAGTATTTGCCACACGTCCCCTAAAAAAACCACATTCTGCACAAAAAGCAGGAAAAAAAGATGCAAAAAAGCATAACGGTAGCTGCAATGGGGAAAGCCGCACGCGAGTGCTTGATGCCAACCGAGGAGAAGTAGACTGAAATGATGTAGACCATCGTATCCGACGTTGCAAAAATGACCGATGCGCAAAGCCCTGCAAGACTATCGGGTCCAGCGCGCTCGATAAGCTCAACAAAGGATGCCGTCGAGGCACTCCCCGAAAAGGGACGGGTGAAGAGAAGCGGCAAAAGCTCTGCGGGTACGCCGATCGCAGTTGCAATGGGGGAGAGCAGATGAGAGAGCAGCTCGATCGCCCCCGAAGCGTTGAGCATAGAAACCCCAACGATCAAAGCGCACAGCGTTGGCAACAGATTTACCGCCGTCCGAAGTCCTTGCCGCGCCCCTGTCAAAAAGGAGTCAAAGCGGTCTTTTTTGGAAAACAACAGGATCGCTCCCACCGCGGCAAGGATGAGGGGCATTGGGAGCGCCGAGAGAATGTCAATCATCGTTTTTTAAAGCACGTGTGCGCGAAAAACGCCTGCGTATACGTAAAAACGAGGTCAAAAACAGTGAAAAAGCCACGCACAAGAGGGAAGTGATCCAAACGGGGAGCATAATAGCGAAGGGATCGGCAGAGCCACCTGCACGGCGCAGAGCCAACAGATTTGCAGGAACGAGCGTCAGGGGAGCCGTGCTCAGGACAGCAAGGGTGATCTGTTCGTCATCCGCACTGCCCGGGGTGGGATTGTGCGCTTGCATTTTCTGCATTGCAGAGATGGCAAACGGAGTGGCGGCGTTCCCAACACCTAAAAAATTGGCACTCACTGTGGCGCATATTTCCTCATATCCCTCACCGGTCTTGTAGGCTTTTGGAAACACATATCGCAAAAAAGGCGCAAAAAAGCGCGACATTCTTAAAACGATGCCGGCATCTACCAGCACCTGCATCACGCCGCTCCAAAGGCACATCATTCCAAGAAGCGTGAGGGTGACCTCAACGGCTTTGTTAGCGCCGTCGGGGATCGCCGAAGCAACCTCCCCAAGGCGTCCGCAAAGCGAACCAAAGAGAAGAGAAAGCCCACAAAGAGCTCCAAAAATTTTACCGATCATACTGCCTCCAAAGCCTTTCAAAATCTGCAAAAACAAAAAGGGGGTTGACAAAAAGCGAAAAATGGTATATAATGGTCTCGTCAGGAGTCGAGTCTTGTCAAAAAGTCTCGAACCAAATCAAAATGCCACGAAGAGAGGATTACCTTATGAAATCAACTGGAATGGTAAGAAAAGTAGACGAGCTTGGCAGAATTGTTCTGCCCGCCGAAATCCGCCAGAGTATGGACATCAATGTACGCGACGCATTGGAGATCTTCACCGACGAAGGACGCATTATTCTGCAAAAATATGAACCCTCCTGCGTATTCTGCACCAACGTTGATGGCATCACCCTTTACAAAAACAAGCGCATCTGCGCCGATTGCCTTGCAGCATTGAAGGGAATCAATTAACAAGCGAAAACCTTCCAAACAGTACCACTTTATGTTACCCAAACCCAAAATATGAAAAAGCCGAGGGCACCGTGCAATTTGCACGGTGCCCTCGGGCGTTATGCCGTCACATCAATGACCGCAGCAGCAGGAAAGCAGAATGATGGCAATGATGATCAACCAAAGAGTGCTGTTATCAAACAGATTGCAAAAACAGTTATTCATAATCGTTCCTCCACAAAATTGTTAGGGAGCCCGAGGGGGGCTCCTCTGTTATCATATTATGACGAAAGAGGAAAAAGGTGCAAGAAAACAGGTGCCTTTTGCCGATTTTTGACAGAGTTTTTCGATTTATCCGTTATTTAAAGAACGCTTTATGAACGAATGTTGAAGAAGGCATTGAAAATGACAAAAACGAAGAAAAAAGTGCACAAAAATTCCTAAAAGGTATAGACAAAATATGGGAAGTGTGATATAATGAAGTATCCATAATTATTTCGCGCGCGTGTACGCACGTGTGAGAGCACATACGCGCACGCAAGGAGGACCCTATGTATCAGTTTCCTATCGGTGTTGTCGTCGAATCCTTCCGCAAGGAGATCCACGAAGCAATCCAAGAGGCGAGCAAGCTCGGCCTTGACGGTATCCAAATGTACGGTACCAGAGGCGACTTTACTCCCGAAAACTTTACGGCGGAGCGTCGCCGCGAGCTGTTGCAGTTTGCAAAGGATAACGGCGTCAAGTTTTCCGCCATTTGCGGTGACTTCGGTCACGGCTTTATGAATCCCGAATCCAACAAGATCTACGTGGAGCGCTCCAAAAGAGTTGTCGACCTTGCTTTGGATATGGAGACCAACATCGTTACCACCCACATCGGTGTTGTTCCCGAGGATAAGACCTGCGATCGCTACAAGATCATGCAAGAGGCTTGCTTTGAGCTTGCACAGTATGCAGATAGCGTAAACGCACACTTCGCAGTAGAAACAGGTCCCGAGACCTCTGCGGTCCTTGGTGACTTTCTCGATTCGCTCGGCTCCTGCGGCGTTGGTGTCAACCTCGACCCCGCAAACCTTGTTATGGTAACGGGGGACGATCCCGCAGCCGCCGTTCACCGTTTGAAGAAGTACATTGTCCACACCCACGCAAAGGACGGCGTTATGCTCAAACGCACCAATCCCGAATATATCTATCAGGTCATTCCCATGCCTGAGGATATGGCAGGCATCACCGCTTTCCGCGAGACTCCTCTCGGGGAGGGAAGCGTTGACTTCAAGGCCTACCTCAAAGCCCTTGAGGATATCGGCTATCGCGGCTTCCTCACCATCGAGCGTGAGGCCGGCGCAACCCCTGCCGACGATATTACACTTGCAGCAAATTATTTGAGAAAAATGATAAAGGAGAACTAACATCATGCAAAAGACCATTGCCATTATCGGTTGCGGTAGAATTGCAAACTTTGCACATCTGCCGGCTCTTTCCAAAATGGAAGACGTACGCATCAAATATGCGTGTGACCTCATCATCGAAAAGGCAAACGCCGTAGTTGAAAAATACGGCGCAGAGCAAGCCATCACCGATTATAAGGTTGCATTGGCTGACCCCGAGGTGCAGACCGTATTCGTTCTGACTCCCAACTACGCGCACTACGTTATTACGATGGATGCGCTCAAGGCAGGCAAGAACGTTATGTGCGAAAAGCCCATCACCATCAACTATGCACTTTCCAAAGAGATGGCGGACGAAGCTGAAAAGCAAGGCAAGCTGCTCAACATCGGCGTGTGCAACCGCTTCCAGGAGTCGGTTTGCCGCATTGCAGATATGAACAAGCGCGGCGAGCTTGGTAACATCTATCACGTTTACTGCTCCTTCCGTGCACACCGCAGCATCCCCGGTCTTGGTGGCTCCTTTACCAACAAAAAAGAGTCGGGCGGCGGCGTTCTCATCGACTGGGGCGTTCACTACCTCGACCTCATCCTCTACATCCTCGGCGGCGCCGAGCTCAAAACCGTTAGTGCCAACACCTACTCCGAAATGGCAAAGGATATGAAGGCGTATAAGTACACCGGCATGTGGGCAGAGGAGACCAAGAACCTCGAGACCGGCGTGAACGACGTTGACGACTTCGTTACCGGCTTCATCCGTACCGACAAGGCATCCATCTCCTTCAACGGTGCGTGGGCACAAAACATTGCAAAGAAAGATACCTACATCGACTTCCTTGGCGATAAGGGCGGTGTCAGACTTGACTATTGCGGACACTTCACCTTCTTTAAGGATGACCTGACCGAAGAACGCCCCGAATTCGACATTCCGGATATGTACTACAGAGAAGACTCCGACTTTTTGGATGCTTGCGAGACCGGCAGACGCAACCGCAGCCACATCAGCAACGTCCTCGAGAGTGCAAAGCTGCTTGACGCAATTTACCAGTCGGCAGAAGAAAAGCGCGAGATCAACTTTTAACCTTTCCAAAAGGGAATCCACCGCAGTATATAATTTTTGGGCAATGCCCAAGGCTATATAAAAAAACGAAACAAGGAGAAAGATTATGAAAAAAGCAGTCAAGATTGTAACACTGCTGCTCGCTATTGTCATGTTGGTTACTTGCTTTGCAGCCTGCAACAAGAACAAGGGCGGTCACAAGACTCCCGCACCAACCGACAACAACGAGCAAACGACCACACCTTCCAGCGGCAATAGTGGCAATAGTGGCGACACTACCACCACTCCTCCGACGGATGATCCTGTTATTTTGCCCGATAAGGTAGACCTTGAAGGCTACACCTACCGTGCATACGTTCGTTCCAACGTTGCAACAGGCACGCCTGTTGAGGACGGTAACCCCGCATTCTATTGCGAGGACTTCTGGGTAGACCCCAACCAGGGTGAGCCCGAGGATGCTCTTGCATACGCAGTTTATATGCGTAACCATGAGCTTGAAAAGGACTTCAACATCAAGGTCCGCCAGGTTAACCAAACCATCAACATGGCACAGGAGCTTGGTAGATTCTATCAGGACGGTCAAACCTTTGAGTTGACCATCATGCTGGCAAAGTCTGCAGCAAACGCTGCTATTCAAAACCTGCTCACCGACCTCAAGGGCCTTAAAAACCTGACTCTTACACACGAGGCGTACGACCAAAACTCCATCAAGGAGCTCTCTATGGCAAATAAGCTCTATTACCTTAGCGGTGATATGAACATCTCCACCATGGATAGCTTGGCTCCCACCGTTGTTAACATTGAGCGTTATGAGAACTTTGCAGAGGGTATTGTTGACCACTTTGGCGGCGACACACTCTACTCCAGCGTATACAACCTCGTTACCGCAGGTAAGTGGACTATGAGCACTATGCTTGAGATCGCACAATTGACCTCTATCGACGCAGATAACTCCGACGGTAACCTTGGTGCATCCGACCAGGATAGCGTTGGTTACTTCCAATACAACGAGTCTGCAGTTTACTACTTCTACGGCGCAGGCGGACGTATTACCGAGATGACCGAGGAAGGTTCTCCCGAGTTTGTTATTCAAACACAGCAGAACCAAGAGCTCTTCAACTATCTCTTCAGCAATCTCCACCCGAGCGCTCGTAACACCAAGTACCCCAACGGCTTCTCCGGTGACAGAAAGACCAACTTCATGGTCAACGCAAACACACTTTTCACCGATATGACTCTGTGGGACGTTCGTAAGGACCTGTTCCTGAACGGCGGCTTCAGATACGGTCTGTTGCCCAACCCCGTATACGAAGAGGGTGACTCCTACAACGCCGTTGTATACTTCTATAACGTTGTTCACCTTTGGGCAATCCCCAACCTTTGTGAGGATCTCACAAAGGCACAGATCATGATGGATGCTATGGCTGCTTATTCTACCGTTAGAAGAACAGACTCCACCATGGATGCTTACTACACCAGAACTCTGTACTTCTCCGTAGCTCCCGATCCCGAGGCGCGCAAAGTTATGGATATCATTAAGAACTCTACCGTTTATGATATCGCGCTGCTCTACGACTGGGGCGGATGGGCAAGTGAGCTCTCCGAGCTGTGGTGGAAGAGAAACACCAACAACTACGGTACTCTCGTTACTCTGATCTCTACCAACGCGCAACCCAAGCTTGAGGAGACCATTGAGCAATTCAAAAATCCCGGAGAACTTACCGAATAATTTCTCTACATATGAAACGATGATACCAACGCACGCTTGCGTGCGTTGGTATCCGTTCGATTTGTATCTGCTTATCGCAGGGTAATTTTATAATCTTTCTTTTAGAGTTATATCACAGAATTTTTAAGGAGAATAAAATCATGAAGCACGTAGCACGATTTATAGCGTTTGCTTTGGCGCTTGTCTGCTTGCTTACCTGCATGCTTGCTTGTAATAAGAAAAAGGATAATTACAAGCCTGTTCCCACCGATCCCGTAAGCACAGAGGACGGCGGCAACAGCGGCAATAGCGGCAACAGTGGTAACAGTGGCAACAGCGGCAACAGCGGCAATAGCGGCAATAGCGACGGTACAACTCCGGGCAACGGTGAGATCGAGAATCCACCCGAAGTTACACTGCCTCCCGTAACCGATTTTGGTTCTGATGGGGAGCCCTACCTGTATGAGGCTCTTGTTCGCACCGGCGACACGAGCGCAAGCGTCGAGGTCCAGCAAGCCATTGGTAACAACGGCTATGCAGCAATCGACTTTTGGGTAGAAGAAAGCGAAAGCAACAACGATGCAATTGCGTATGCGGTTTATTTGAGAAACGCTCAAATTGAAGAGACCTATAACTGCCGCATTAAGCAAATTGAGCAAAAGGGCGATATGACCTCTCAGCTCAAGGTGAGATACATGGGCGACGAGGGGCTTGACCTTGCTATCATTCTGGCACGCGCGGCAGCAACCGCAGCAACCCAAAACCTGTTAAGCAACCTCAACATGATGTCCGAGCTTGATTTCTCGCATCCCTCTTACGATAAAAAATCTCTCAAAGAGCTGGCACTTGGTGACTGTCTCTATTACCTCAGCGGTGATATGAACGTTTCCACAATGGAGGTCTGCGGACCTACCGTTGTTAACCTCGAAATGTACAGCGACTACATCGAGGACTTTGTAGAACTGTTTGGCAACGATCCCATGTATGCCGACATCTACAGCCTTGTTCTGAGCAAAAAGTGGACGATCGATACCATGCTGCAAATGTCAACCCATATCAACACCGACGTTGACGATTCCGACGGATTCGCCCTCGGTTCTCAAAACGGTGATATTCTGGGTTACTTTGCATACACGGGTATGGGCGTTTACTACTTCTACGGTTCGGGCGGACGCCTGACCGAGATCGACGACGAGGGCAATCCGCAGCTCGTTATCGAAAAGTATAGCAATCTGTTCGACTATCTGTTCACCAAGTTCAACACCAAAACCGGTGACAATGCAGCTTGGCTGCCTCACGGTTATTCCGGACCCAGATGGGATATTTTCTCTTCCGGCCGTTGCCTCTTTACAGAGATGACTCTGTTCGATATCAGAACACAGCTCTACAACGCACGTCCTTTCCAATACGGTATTTTGCCCAATCCCACTTATGAAGAGGGAGCAGATTACCATAGCGTAGTTAACTTTACCAACTGCAACCACCTCTGGGCTATCCCCAACAAGGTAAACAATGCTGAAGTTGCGCAGAAAATGATGAATATCTTTGCTGCATACTCCAACGTTGAACTTCAGGATTCCACCATGTACGCGTACTACGAGAGAACTCTGTACCTCAACACTGCATCCGACGAAGGCTCCCGTAAGGCAATGGACACCATCAAAAACTCGATGGTTTACGACATTGCTCTGCTTTACGACTGGAACAAGATGGGCACCCTCACTCTGGGTGAGTTGACCATCAGTCCTGCAGGCATTTACGCAAATAACGTAGCTTCTCAAAGTACGATCAGCGAAGATTTGCAAGAAACTGTAGAAAAGCTCAAAAATCCCACCTATATGGGTTAATAAACAACAAAAGGAGAATTTATGAAACGCATTACCAGAATCCTTATTTTGCTGTTAGCTCTTTGTATGATTATTCCTTGCATTGCGGCCTGTAACAAAGACAATGGCAAGAAACCTGCTCCTAACACAGGAGACGTAAACAACAATAACAACAATAACAACAATAATCAAAACACAGGCAACGGCGGTGGCGGTGATACGACCACAACTCCTCCCGAGGACAATATCATTATGCCCGAGGTAGTTGATATGGACGGCTACGTTTACCGTGCATACGTTCGCGACCGTGCAGGCAGCAAGCCTGATGCACATGCCGCGCAGATTGCAAACGGTAATAATGATTATCGTTGCGTTGATTTCTGGATTGATGAAGCAAACAGCGAAAACGACTTTATCTCTTATGCCGTTTACCATAGAAACAAGCAGATCGAAGCAGACTATAACTGCAAGATCAGACAAATCTCCTCCGACGGTAGCCAAATCGAGCACCTGCTCTCCGCTTTCACCAATGGAGACGGGTATGATTTGACCATCATCACCGCAAAGCCCGCAGCACAGGCAGCAACGCAAAATCTGTTGCGCAACCTTGCGGATATGGAAAATCTTGACCTGAAGCATGCATCCTTTGACCAGAATGCGATCAACGAGCTTAGCATTGGCGATAAGCTGTATTTCACCAGCGGCGACATGAACATTTCCACTATGGACGTTGCAGGTCTTTCCATTGTTAATATGGAATTCTATAATAACATTGTGGAAACGATTATCGAAACCTATAAGGGCGACACCATGTATAGCAACATCTATAACGTTGTTACCGCTAAAAAGTGGACGATGGAAACCCTTTTGACGATTGCAGAGCTTGCAAACGTTGATACGGGCCTGGATGGTGGCGAGCTTCACGTTCTTCCCGACGGTGTTGTTAATGGTCAAGAGGTTACCAACAAGTATACCGGTGGCGATATCGTTGGTTACCATCAATATCTCTATTCCGCACTTTGGTATTTCTACGGCTCCGGCGGACGTATCACCCAAAAGAACGATATGGGACTTCCCGAGTTCGTTATTCAAAACAACCTCGGTCAAACCCTGTACGATTACATCTTTGAGAAGTTTAACCGCAAGATCAACGCTCCTTGGATTCCGCACGAGTCCTCGAACATTCTCAACAAAAACTTCCTCACAGGTGACGTTCTCTTTGCCGATTGCTCGCTCTTCAACGTAAGAACCGAGATCTATCCCAAGGCAGAGTTTGAGTACGGTATTCTTCCCATTCCGGTTTACGAAGAGGGAACCGACTACCGCAGTGTTGTCTACTTCTACAACTGGGCGCACCTTTGGGCAATTCCCAATATTGCAGGTGAGAATGCTGAATACTCCGAGCGCTTGATGCAGGTTCTGGCAGTTTACTCCAGCTTGCCTGAGTCTACCATGCACGCATACTACGACAGAACCGTTTATCTCCAAGCTGCTGCCGACAACGGCTCTCGCCCTGTAATGGACATCATCAGAACCTCTTTGGTTTATGATTTGGCACTTCTGTACCCCTCTTGGGGCGGTATTGAAGAAAAGCTCTACCAGATTCCCAACAGAGAAGAGAGAGAGCATGCAAGCATTGTTGAAGGTCTTAGCCGTATTGAAGAAACAATGCAGGGCACCATCGAAACCTTGCTCAATCCCGAGCTGGGTGTTTGATCAGGCTATTGATGATCTTCAAATCCCACCGTCAATTTTGGCGGTGGGGTTTTTCTTTGTATCTATTGATTTTTCTTTTAAAAGATGGTATAATGATGACAGAAACAGAAAGGTAGGGAAGCATATGAAACTGACAAAGCTTTTTGAGGGTGAAAAAATGTCACTCTCCTTTGAGGTCTTTCCACCAAAGAACGACACCTCATTTGAGAGCGTAAAGAACGCCACCGAACAGATCGCACGACTGCGCCCCTCGTTTATGAGTGTTACCTACGGTGCGGGCGGCGGAACGAGCCGCTACACCTTGGAGATCGCACAAAACATCAAGGAGCACTACGGCGTACCTACGCTCGCGCATCTGACTTGCGTTTCTTCCACCAAAGAGACAGTAAAAAGAAAGATCGAAGAACTCAAAGCCGCAGGCATTGAGAACGTCATGGCTTTGCGCGGTGACCTGACTCCCGAGCTTGCCGCCTCTGACCGTTCCGATTGGGCATACCGCCACGCGGTAGACCTTGTGCGCGAACTGCGAGAGAGTGGAGCCGACTTTTGCATTGGCGGTGCGTGCTATCCCGAAATTCATCCCGAGAGTAACAACCAAAAAGAGGACATCAAGTACCTCAAAGAAAAGGTGGATGCGGGCTGCGATTTTCTCACCACGCAGATGTTTTTTGATAACAATTTGCTCTATAACTTCCTTTATAAGATCCGCGAGGCGGGCATTACCGTTCCCGTTATTCCGGGCATCATGCCCATCACAAACGGCAACCAAATCGAGCGCGCCATCAAGCTGTCGGGCTCGTTTATGCCGCAACGCTTCAAGTCGCTCGTCGATAAATTCGGCACAACTCCCGCGGCTATGAAGCAAGCAGGCATTGCCTACGCCACCGACCAGATCATTGACCTTTTTGCCAACGGTATCACAAACGTGCACGTCTATTCTATGAACAAACCCGACGTCGCCGCAGCGATTCAAAATAATCTTTCCGATATTCTCGGATAAGGAGAAGATATGTCAGACGTGTACGAAAGAACCTTGCAATCCCTTGTAGGGCGGCACACCGCTACGCTGTGTATATTGTCTTTGTTTTTTCTTGTGCTTTTGTTTATTATATGGGGTGCCCCCATTCTTTGGTGCAAATTGAAGGACAAAGAGATTAAGAATCGAGCACTTAGAGTTGCGTTAACAATTCTGTTTGCAGGTGCAGAGGATCCTAAACATCAAAAAACAAAAAAATGGGTAGGCTTGATAGCACAAATTGCCCTGACGCTGATTGTTGGTGGTATGCTGATGCTTGCAATCATTTCGTCGATAAAAGATATTCAACTTTTGAAGCAGGATATTGCCGAAAATTCTTATATCACTTATGAGGGAGAATATACGATTGGCGGAAAATATTCGAGTGAGTACAATATTGACGACTTTTGGATTGACGAACGTTCTATTACATTAACGGATAGCAATGAAATCGTGCAGGTGGATGCAAGCGGAACATGGTGGAAATTTTCTACGAGTTATTCAGAAAGCCGCGGCACCGTTATTTACGGCAAGCATAGCAAACGCATTATCTACATAGATGGTCTTGAAGGATTTTGGGAATAAAAGAACCCCGCAAATCCACAAGCTTTTGCGGGGTATTTTTTAAGAGCAAACTAACTTTAGGCTTCCCCTT
>JAZNYU010000038.1:0-6172 GCA_045594605.1 Eubacteriales bacterium | reverse complement strand
CGTGGCAGAATGGAAGGACGAGGAATAACCCTTCAACAGAAAAAGCCGAACGGCTCCCACGTGGGAGCCGTTCGGCTTTTTCTGTTGAAGGGTTATTCCTCGTCCTTCCATTCTGCCACGGGCTTGTTGGCATACTTCTTTTTGAAGATGCGGCGGCGGAAGAGGAAGATCGTATAGACCAACCACAAAACAAAGAAGATCGCGCATGCGATGATCGCGTTTGTGAGCGACTTACCCGCAAAGCCCAAAAGCAGGAGCAAGGGAGCGATCATAACCATTGCGGGGAAATTGGAAAGAATATAAAGGCTTGACGTGGGAGTTTGCAGATTAGGGTCGATCTCCTTCATCAGGATGACACCGTTGGATGCAGTTCCCGTCAGAGTTCCGTAGCTCATCAGGAACATCTCGTGCTCAAATCCGGGGAAGCACTCCTTGGTTGCCTTGCGAATGTAAAGATAGGTGAGGAGTGCACCCAAAACGCTGAGGATCACGATGGGGAGAATGTAATTCTTGATATCATTGATCTCAATGGCTGCAACACCTGCAACGATCATAATATCAAAAGCAAAACCCGAAATGCGGTCCATTTGATAGTTGTTGATGTACTCGCGGTTCATCAGCTTGCCCTTGCGCAAGCCCTTTACAACCACTTTGATCAGCATTGCTGCCAGAGATGCCCACAGGAAGTTAAAGCCCCACGCAATGCTGTTGGTGAAGTCGGAAAGAACGCCAAGTAGGCACATAAAGCCAAAGGAAACGGCATAAGCCAAAGCAACAAAGCCTGCTTGCAGGGTGAACTTATCAACCGATTCGTTATCGGGAATCTCCTCAACACCGTCCTCTACCTGTACCTCGTTTTGCTGCACGGGCTTGGAGTCGCGGATCTTAAGAGTGCCCTTTCTTTTGTAAATGTTGATGTAAAGAATACCGAACACGCACGCAACAACAAAGCCGATGGATGCCAAAGAAAGGCCAAAGCTACCGTTGCCTGCAAACTGCGTTGCCTCGGTGTTGGTAAAGTTGATATCCCAGCTCAATGCGTTGCCGGGTCCTTGACCGAATGCCAAGGGCAGGATCAGACCGCAAATGTAAGAGATGACCTGATTGCCGTAGCGGGTAATGAAAAACATCAGGATGGTGATGCCAAGTCCCACAAAGGCCTGCAGCATATAGGTGCCGCCCTGCAAAGCGCCAAATTCAAATACCTGTGCGCGGCTGGTTTTATGTGTGCTCTTTTCGGTTTTGAGTGTCATAGCGGCAAAGCCGATAGCAAGGCAGTGGTAGGTGATGACCTGCATCATGCGGTTATCTACCAAAACAAAGTTGAACTGCTTGCAAATAACGTCTACGACCAAAAGCAATGCTCCCCCCAAAAGAGCGGAAGGGATCAGACATTTTCGGAAGAACGGGATCTTACGGCGCAAAATGTTACCTGCCATTAAAAACAGCATCAAAAGTCCAAGTTGTACCAAAAAGCTCCATACGGGGCCATAATTTGCAAGTGAAAAATTCCAATCCATATTTTATCCTCCTTATCGTCAAAAATCCATTGGAATATCCTGCACGCCCGCGGTATTGCTTCTTTTTTGCTCCACCGTGTGCCGCGAACGGGTATATTATAGCAGATTTTGGTCAAAAAGTCAAGTCCCCCTGTCATTTTTTGAGGACGGCAGCCCCTTCCCTGCAGCATTTACGGACGGATATGTATATAAAAGAATAAAGTATTTGTAAAATCCTATTGCTTTTTGTTGGAAAATATGATAAAATATAAGAGTTGCTTGACAATGCAAAAATATCCAATTCAAAAAAGGAGAATTGTCTTATGATTCAAACCATGAAACGCAGTCTGGCACTCTTGATCGCACTGATGATGTGCCTCTCTTTGGTGCCCGCACTTCTCGTAGGCGTCAGCGCCGACGAGTTTTCATATGTGTACGACGCCAGCGAAAAGTACATTTACAACTGGGGTACACGCGGCGAGGTTGCAACCTTCCTCTCCCCCAATGCAGAAAAGTTTTATACAGACACCACCTATGAGGAGCTGATCACCTATTCCGGCGGTACCGGTACTTCCGATGCTCCCAAGAGTGATTTGTACAATGCTCTGCAAACCCTGATGAAGGATGCGCACAGACATGAGACCGATTACGGCGAGACCAGAGAGCTTTATAAATACACCGACTGCCAGAACAACGGCGCAAACGGTGGAAAAATCTCCTCCTTCTACTCCGGCAAGGATATCGGTCCCGCATGGGACGGCGGCTCTACCTGGAACCGCGAGCACACCTGGCCCAATAGCAAGGGCTTGGCAGGCAATGACGAAAACGACATTATGATGTTGCGCCCCACCGCTTCGAGCGAAAACGGCGCACGCGGTAACAAGGCATACGGTGAAAGCTCCGGCTATTACTACCCCAACATGGAATCGGGTGATAAGTACGACGTTCGCGGCGACGTAGCCCGTATCTTCCTGTACGTCTACGTTCGTTGGGGCAACGTAAACGGCAACGGTCAGTACACCGTTTGGGGCTCCACCGGCATTATTGAGAGCCTTGACGTTCTTCTTGCTTGGATGGAAGCAGACCCCGTTGACACTTGGGAGCTCGGCCGCAACGACTCTGTTGAGGCTATTACCGGCACCCGTAACGTTTTTGTTGACTACCCCGAATTTGCATTCCTGCTCTTTGGTGAAGAGGTCCCCGCCGATATGTCGACCCCTTCGGGTGAGGCAAGCAGCGCGGGTGACAAATGCGACCACAACAACTTTGATAAGGGCGTTGTAGTTGCCCCCACCTGCACCGAAAAGGGCTATACCGTATTCACCTGCCAAACCGCTAACTGCTCTTACAGCTACAAGGCAAGCTTTACCGCTGCCGTTGGCCACATCTACGTTGAAGGTGCTTGCTACGTTTGCGGCGAAAAAGAACCTGCAACCCCCAGCAAGCCCACCTACGTCACAGAGCTCGTTCCCGGCAAGGCTTACAAGCTTGGTCTTTACTCCACCGACAAGAGTGCCGAGTATTTCTTCAACGGCACGATGAACGGCTACTACGGTGCAACCGACACCAATTTTGACAACGGTGTGGATATGTTCGTAGAGCCTACATCCGGCGGTTATTATCTGTACTTTGTTAACGAAAGCAACCAAAAGCAATACATCAATCTGGTCGTCAGCGGCACGCACCTCAACTTTACCTATGACGCCTCCGCTACCTCGGTATTTACCTGGGATAGCGAGCACAACACCCTGTGCACTCCCCTCGCGGATGACATCTGCTACATTGGTACCTACGGCTACTACGTAACGATGGGTGTTATGCAGGGCACCAAGCTGAAGAGCAGCGACTACCTCGCTCGCTTTTACGTCATGCAAACGGGCGCTGACACGCCTTCCTGCGAGCACGAATACACCGTGACCGTTACCGCTCCCACCTGCGAGAGCGAGGGCTATAGCGTTTACACCTGCAAGCTGTGCGGCAATATGTATATGGGCGAAAAGACCCCTGCAAAGGGACACACCTATGCCGGCGGTGCTTGCATCCGCTGCGGTGCCGAAAAGCCCTCGCAAGCCGAGTTTGTGATCAGCTTTGAAACCACCGAAAACCGTACCGTATTCAACACCTCGCAACAGGTATGGGAAGCAAACGGCATCACCGTTACCAACGATAAGGCAAGTGCTACCAGCAACGTAGCCGATTACTGCAAGCCTGCTCGCTTCTATCAGGGTTCTAACGTCACCATCTCCTTCCCCGGCATGACAAAGATCGTGATCAACGCCAAGGGATTGGATTCCAAGTACGTAAACAGCTGGCTGAACGTCTCCGCAGGCAAGGCTACCAACGACGGCGGCATCATCACCATCGTTTTCGATACTCCTGTTGACTCCTTGGTTTACACCGGACTGGCAAAGCAATCCCGTGCTTACAGCATCACCGTTTATGCACAGGCAGAGACCGGTGAATGTGACCACGCAAACTACGTTGTTGAGGGCGCTATCGACGCGACCTGCACCACCGAAGGATACACCGGCAAGGTTTATTGCCCCGACTGTAAGACCGTTCTTGAAGAGGGCGACGAGATCCCCGCTTTCGGTCACAAGGAGGTCGAGCACGAAGGCAAAGCTCCCACCTGCACAGAGAACGGCTGGGAAGCATACGTCACCTGCGAAAGATGCGATTACACCACCTACGTTGAACTCATCGGCGCACACGCATTTGGTGAATGGGCACAAGTAAAGGCTCCCACCTGCACCGCTGCAGGCCTGGAGCGCAGAGACTGCGACAACTGCACCAAGTATGAGACCCGAGAGATTGCCGCCCTTGGACACAAGGATGCAAACAACGACGGCACCTGCGACACCTGCGCCGGCTCTGCTCTGCCCGAAAAGGGAGAGAATGCAGAAACCGAGCACGTTTGCGGCGAGGTCAGCGGCTTTAAGGCATTCATCAATAAGATCATCAACTTCTTCCGCAAACTTTTCGGTCAACCCGAGCTCTGCCCCTGCGGTGAAGTGATTCTTGAAAAGAAAGACTAACAAAAAATCAAAAAAGCTGTGAGCTTCGGCTCACAGCTTTTCTTTTTTATACGGTTTACACGGGAGGGGTCTCTTCGGGCAGGTCTACCTCAAAGCAATGGTAGCCAACGGCAAACCGCTCGTCGATGCTATCGTCAATAATGATCCAAAGACATTCGTCGCCAAACTCGATCCTGCCTTCAATAGCACCCGTATCAAAGGTGAAAACGCCGTTCTCCTTGTGTGCAACGATCATCAAGGAAGATTCAGTGGTGGTGCTTGCAATGTGGTTTTCCTTGTCGGGGTCAGGATAATAAAAGGTCAAGACGTATTGAAAATGCACGTCGATGCGATCGTCCGTCGCGTTTTCAAAGGTGACGTAGGTAAAGGCGGTCTCCCACTCTTTTTCGGTTCCGTCATCCCAATTGGTAAACTTGTACCACGTTTTGCCGACTGCCTTTTGATAGAGGTCCTCATCATTTGCACAAAGGGGCATGTAGGTCAGATCGGTAACGGTTCTGGAGTATTCGTTGGGGGTGAGATACGGGGGATAACAGACGTAATCGCCCTCAAAGATCTCCACCTGTTCTGCATAAGTGATCTTTTTGATCTTGCCGTCGCGAATCAGGTAGCGATGCCCTTTTTGATTGAGGAACAAGGCATACAGCAGGCGAAATTCGCCGTTTGGGGTGACCTCGTACACACTGCGCTCGGTCTCGTAAACATTCCAATTGTCAATGTGAATATGCCTCTCTTCATCAAGCCACATCTGCTCACCCATAATGGAAGACTCCAAAAGAACGGGTATACCATCCTTTTGGGTAAACACCGCCTCAATGGTGCAATCCTCGCTCAAAAGCACCAGCTCGTCCTTGCCGTCACCGTTAAGGTCGATCTCATCGTATCCGATGGGGTGTCCGCTATCCCAGTGCAGCACGTACAAAAGGCGAACGTAATATTCAAATGCGGTATCATTTGGGAAGGTGAAAAGATCGTCGTAGACTCCATTCTCCCAATCATTGGTGTCGAAGTCTGTCACGCAATCAGAGATTGCCTTAACGGTCTTTCGAATAGCGGCATAGCTTGAAAAATCCGCTACGGGCAGGCTTTTATCCTCGGGCTTCCCTGCCAAAGGAAGGTACAGATAAGGCGCTTGCAATTTGAAGGTGACCTGAATGATCCCGTCCGCCAAGGTACTGTATTCCCAGTACAGCTCTGCAAAAGTATCGTCATCAATGGCTGTGCGCTTGCCGTCCAGCATTTGGAAGTTTTCTACGACCTCATGTTTCTCGTTGTCATAAACCTGACCGTAAACGGTTTCGTGTACAATTTGAGCGCCCTTGATGTGGAAGGAAGAATAGGTGAATTCCCGAAGGCTGCCGGTCTCCTGTTTATGCATCGTCAAAAAGCGATTGCCTCTGGCAAAAAGTATGTGCGAATTGGCAAAAAAGATGTTGGGGTTGCCGTCACCATGAGCAGAAAGCAGAATGGGTGCATCGCCATCGATGGTGAAAATGGCTTTGACTGTTAAGTATTTTGTAAACAGGATGAGCTCGGGAATGCCGTTGCCGTCGTAGTCGCGGTAGCCGTAACCGTAAAACTCGGCGTTTTGGGCATCGGGGATTCCCTTGACGATCTCATAGACTGCTTGCACAATAG
>JAZNYU010000037.1:0-15227 GCA_045594605.1 Eubacteriales bacterium | reverse complement strand
TCTCACGAAAATGCCACCTCCCTTTACACAAGGGAGGCTTCAATAGTTGCTCACCAAGGATATTATTGATGTGTTGAGACGGATTGGAGTGAATGAGGTGGCCGGTTAGAAAGGAGACCCACGATATGAAATGGATGATCGCATCCGATATTCACGGCTCTGCGTATTATTGCCGCGAGCTTTTGGCGGCTGCCGAGCGCGAAGGAGCAGCAAAAATCTTGCTGCTTGGCGACGTGCTCTATCACGGACCGCGCAACGATCTGCCGCGTGATTATGCACCCAAGCAGGTCATTGAAATGCTCAACGGTATCAAAGAAAAGCTGCTCTGCGTGCGCGGAAATTGCGACACAGAGGTTGACCAGATGGTGCTGGATTTCCCCATCCTTGCCGACTACGCCATTCTTGTGGCGGGGGAGCGGATGATCTACGCCACCCACGGTCACGTTTACAACGAGCAGAAGCTGCCGCCCCTTGGTAAGGGAGACGTTCTTTTGCACGGTCACACCCACGTGCCCAAATGCGTGGAGCATGAGGATTATCTCTACGTCAATCCCGGCTCGGTATCCATTCCCAAGGAGAACAGTCCGCACAGTTATCTCGTTCTTGAGGATGCACACCTGACATGGAAAAGCCTTGACGGTGTTCCATATATGGAATATTTTCTCTGATTTTTACATTTTTGGGCGCAAAAAACGTTTTTTTTGCGAAAAAAGTGTGAAAATTTATAAAAAGACCTTGCAAAAAAAGCAAAAAGGTGCTATGCTATAGGTGTAATATTTTGACAACGTCAAAGAAAGGGTACATAAACATGAAAAAGATTAAGAAATCCAAGGCAGTTGAAGAACTGCTTCCCAAGGCTTACAGACCTCTTTCCCCCTGGAACTATTTCCTGCATGCTCTTCTGTACAGCATTCCCGTAATTGGTTGGATCTTTATGATCGCACATGCATTTGCTGATAAGAGCCGTCACGTTCGCAGCTTTGCGGGCGCATACTGCTTCCTGACCCTGATCGCCCTTGCAGGTGCTGTTGGTGCAGGCTTCTATCTTGGTTGGTTCTAACCCCAAAAATACTTTGCAAAAAAAAGAACGATGAGCGAAAAGAAAACCCTCTTTTCGCTCATTGTTTTTTTGATTTTTTGTCCGTTTTGCGCAACTTCTTTTGTTTTGGGTAAAAAAGCACAAAAACTTTTTCCAAAAAGTGAAATAAATTTCAAAAAAAGCAAAATACCACTTGACAAATCTCCAAAAAAGTGGTAATCTATTAGTGTAAACATTCTGACGTAGTCAGAGGAAAGGGTGAAAAAACATGAAAAAAGTTAAGAAGATCTCTAAGAGAAAGCAAATTAGAAACATTGAAAAGCAGCTTCCGAAGTCCTACAGACCCATTTCCGGTTGGGGTTACTTCTGGCGTACTGTTCTGTACAGCATCCCCGTAATCGGTTGGCTCGTTCTGCTGTTCAACGCTATCGGCGCAAAGAACCGCAACGTTCGCTACTTTGCTCGCGCTCCTTTCTGCGCACTTCTCCTCGTTCTTATCCTCACTGTAGTAGCAGTTGTTGTTGACCTCCTTCTTTTGAAGGGCGCTATGATCGCTTGGGTTCAAGAGCTCGTTAAGGATCTGATCGCAGCTGCAAACGCAACCGTTTAATTTGTTACATAAGGTTGTATAAAAGAACCGCTCATCCAAACAGGGTGAGCGGTTCTTTTTTATATCTTGCCTGCAAGCGTCTCTTTGAGATTGGCAAGAATGCGTTTTTCAAGACGGGAGATGTAGGATTGCGAAATGCCCAAAAGGTCGGCAACCTCCTTTTGCGTCATTTCTCTGCCCGTGCGCATTCCGTAGCGCAATTCGATCAGCTCTCTCTCGCGCGGAGCAAGGGAGCTGACGGCATCGCGCACCATTTGTCTTTCCTCGCGTTGTTCTAACTCATAGGAGATGCTTTCCTCGTCGCTCCCCAAAATGTCGGAGAGCAAAAGCTCGTTGCCGTCCCAATCGGTGTTGAGCGGCTCGTCAATCGAGATGGCGGTGCGCTGTGAGTTGTTTTTGCGGATGTACATCAAGATCTCGTTTTCGATGCAGCGTGAGGCATAGGTGGCAAGCTTGATGCTTTTGTCGGCGCGAAAGGTGTTGATGGCTTTGATCAGTCCCACCGTTCCGATGGAGATCAGATCCTCGATCCCCGTGCCCACGTTTTCAAACTTTTTGGCAACGTAGACCACAAGGCGCAAATTGTGTTCCACAAGGCGCGCACGCACGTCGTCCTCGTCGATATGTTCAATGCAATCAGCCTCCTCCTCCGCCGAGAGCGGCGTGGGGAGCGTATCGGGGCCGTTGATGTAATAAAGCTCTTTGTGTTTGCAAAAGAGGGCGGCGATCTTCAGCCGCAGGCGGTTCAACCAAGTCATAAGTGCCTCCTTTGGGGGAATGTCAGTTCATTGCGATCACGGCGTCAAAATCGGCGTTTTTTTCCATTGGCGCAGGGGCGATCAGATAATCGGCAGGATAAGTCTCGCGCCCGTCACTCAGGGTGAGACGGTCGGGCAGGATCGCGGGGAGCATTTGCCGCCCCGTGGCGGTGTTTGTGGGCACAAGACGAATGTGTGTGGCGTAGCGTTCATCTGCAAGCCACTTCTCCGCAAAGGGGCTTTGGAGCGCCTGTGAGAGCGATGTGGGCAAAGCCTCAAGAACACGTGCCCGATCGGCAACGATCACGCTCCTGCCGCTGATAGGCTCTCTCAGGCGGTTTCCCGTGTCCACCAAGGCGCGCAGAGTCACGGTCTTGCCAAAAAGATCGGCGCTGACGGTTACGTATTCGCTTTTTTTTGAAAGCCCGAGAAAGCGCCCACCCTCAACAGTCGCAAGCCCTGCCAGTGCTGCAATGAGGATGAAAACGAGAACGGAGCTGCTATTCTCCTGCGTGTCGCCTAGAGGGAGCTCAAAGCGATTAAAGAGGGAATAGAGCGCGGTCATCACACCGCCCAATATCATAGAGGTCAGCACCCCCACCGCCGTGCATTTCAAAAGTCCGCCAAGGGTGGTTTTTTTGGATGCAAACACAACGGCACTCATCAAAAAGATGACGGCACCGTCAAAGAGAAGCCCCCAAAATCCCTCCACGCCAAAAAAGAGTGCTACCACCGCCCAAAGTCCTCCAGCGGCGGCGGCAATCCACGCGCGCACGCGCTTGACCTTGCGGTGGAGCAGGCTCGCACTGATCATCAGCGTCAGCAAGTTCATGCAGGTGTTGATGAGAAAATACAGATCTACGTAAACCTCTTGTTCCATAAAAATACCCTCCTCGGTCTTTCTCTTATTATACCGCCACGCCCCCGATAAATTTGTCGCAAAAGAGAAGTGAAAAAAATTTTTGCAGGGACTATACTTTTTGCTATTTTTGTGTTATAATGAAGGAAAGGAAAAGAAAAGAGGATCTACCTATGTCAAATTTAAAGAATTTTCAAGCATTGCTTTGTGAAAACGGCTTTGACGCCGCCATTATTACCGACCAACTCAACCAACACTACCTCTCCGGCTTTGAGTTCCAGGACGGCGTTGTGCTGGTCTTGCAAAAGGATGCTTATCTGATCACCGACTTCCGCTACGTGGAAGCGGCAAAGGAGAGCGTCGACGAGGGCATGCAGGTGCTCACCCCCGAAAAGGGAGCTACCGATGCCATGTGCACCATTCTTGGCGAGCACAACTGCGCACGCGTTGCCATTGAGGAGGATAACATCTCTTATGCAACCTACGAGCGCTACCGCAAGACCTTTGTGGAAAGCACGCTTGAGGGCGGTGCATCCGCACTCCTGACACGCCTGCGCCTTCACAAGAGCGATGAAGAATTGGAAAAGATCGCGCGCGCCCAAAGCGTTACCGATGCGGCGTTTGCACATATTCTCAAGGTGCTCACTCCCGAGATGACCGAGATCGACGTCGCCCTTGAGCTGGAAATGTTCATGCGCCGTCAAGGCGCACAGAGTCTGGCGTTTGAGACCATTGCGGTGTCGGGCACAAACTCCTCCCGTCCCCACGGCGTACCGCGCCCCGTTAAGCTGGAACGCGGCTTTTTGACCATGGATTTTGGCGCACGCGTTGACGGTTACTGCTCGGATATGACGCGTACCGTGGTTCTCGGCAAAGCCGACGAAGAGATCAAAAAGGTTTATAATACCGTTCTGCTGGCGCAAACGGTTGCTCTTGAGGCAGCCGCCGAGGGCGTATCCTGCCACGCGCTGGATACTGCCGCCCGCAACGTGATCCACGGCGCGGGCTACCAAGGCTGCTTCGGTCACTCCTTGGGGCACGGCGTGGGAATGTTCATTCACGAGGAGCCCCGTCTCTCTCCCAAGGCAGACAACGCAAGCGTTTTGGAGAGAGGTCACGTCGTTACCTTTGAGCCCGGTATTTACATCGAGGGCAAGTACGGTTGCCGCATTGAGGATATGGTTGCCGTTTGCAACGATGGCAGCATTCGCAACTTTACCAAGAGCCCCAAGGAATTGATCGAACTGTTCTGACGGAGGAACTATGAGTGTTTTTTTAACCGCAGCACAAGAGGTGCCGGTGATTCAAAAGGTGTGGAATTTGGTGGACTGGGTGATCACGCATTTTGATCTTTCGGTCAATGCCGCCACCGTCGCCAACATCACAGGGGCATTCCTTTGCATCCTTGTTCCATATCTGCTCGGCAGCATCTCGCCTGCCATTCTTATCTCCCGCCGCATCTGCGGAGCGGACATTCGCACGCTTGGCAGAGGGACTGCGGGGACCTATAATATGTTGCTTTCCTGCGGTACAAAAATGGCTGCCGTGAGTGCGCTTTGCGAGTTTTTGATCGGCTTTGCCTCCGTTTGGTTTGGCAGACTCGTTTGGGAAGCCAACGGTGCAGGTCTTGCACTGTTTTTTGTGGTGTTTGGCAATCTGTTCCCTGTGTTTCACCGCTTTTCGGGCGGCAAGGGAGTGGTCACCCTTCTTGGCTCGGCAGCCGCGCTCAACCCCATCGTAGCCCTGCTCCTTATTATCGTGTTTGTGCTTTCCACCTTTGCTGCCAAGCTGGTGGCGTTCGGATCGATCGCCATGGCAGGACTGTATCCCTTCTTTGTCAAGGCGTTTGCCAACAACGGCCTGCAATTGGCGGCGGCGGTGTTTGTAACCTTTGTTGTCGTTTTTGCACACCGCAAAAACTATCTGCGCGTGCAGGATGGCAAAGAGGAAAAATTCTTTTTTGGCGACTATCTCAAAAAGAAGAAAGCCGAGGAGGATGACAATGACGAATAATGCATACCAAACGATGGTTGAATTGATAGCGGCGGCAGCAGAAAAGGGAGCCATCAAAAAAGCGGTGCTCTCCAAATCCACCAATGCAGCAACCGTAAAATGCACCCTGACTTTGCGCCGCGTGAGCGGCAAGACGGTGCTGCAAGCCGAAACCTTTTGCGCCGATAACAAGGCGTTGCACGAAAATATCACCCCGAACGATACCGAAAGACTGCTTACCCTTGCATCCGCATGGGGGCAGATCAATCTTTTGACCACGCTGGGGGACTGTGAATTGCGCTCCTCAAAAAAGGGAAAGGTCACCCTCATAGGCGGCGAAAAGCTCTCTCGCGCACTTGCAGAGAACGATGCACCGTGCGCCAGAATTGAGAGCAACAACCGCGAAAAGAATTACATCCTTTCGGGGTGCGAGCTCTTTCTCAAGCTCTTGGACGTCAGCGACGAGAGCGGTCGCGTGCGCGACAAGAGGCAGTCAAAGTTCCGCCAGATTAATCGCTTTTTGGAGCTGATCCGCGATTGTGTCGGGCATCTGCCCGCAGAGGGCACGCTCCGTATTTGCGACCTGTGCTGCGGCAAGAGCTATCTTTCCTTTGCCGCGTACCACTATTTTACCGAGGTGCTTGGCAGAGACGTGAAAATGACGGGTGTCGACCTCAAGCCCGACGTGGTGGCATACTGCAATGAGGTTGCAAAAAAGCTCGGCTTTGACGGCTTGGAGTTCCTTTGCGGTGACGTCAACAAGTACACCTGCGACGAGCACGTGCATCTTGTTATCTCTCTGCACGCCTGCGATATTGCCACCGACTTTGTTTTGAACAAAGCCACCGAGTGGCAAGCGGACGTCATTCTCTCCACCCCTTGCTGTCACCACGAAATGAACCACACGCTCGAATGCGATACGCTTTCCTTTATTGCAAAGCACTCCATGCTGCGCCAAAAGCTCTGCGATGCCGCCACCGATGCGTTGCGTCTTGCGCGCCTTGAGGCGTGCGGATATACCGTGTGCGCGCTGGAGCTCATCGACCCCGAGGAGACTCCCAAAAACGTGATGCTGCGCGCTCTGAAGCGTCGCAACTTTGATCCCACGTCCCCCGAGGCGAAAAAGCTCCAAGAGGATTACCTCGCGGCAAAGGCGTTTTTGGTGGGCGACAAAACGGTCGCGTTTTGATATCTGAAAGAGAAAAGGAGAAAGAATATGTTCAAGCTCTTTTCCCGTAAAAAAGATCCCAACAGCCGCGCGTACCGTTGGGAGATGGCAAAGCAAATGGCAAACCACCACATCCGCTACGTGACAGAGAAGATCAACGGCGTGGACGAGGTCATCGGGCGCAACGGCGGACTCAACATTCGCGATGACGAAATGATCGTGTTCGCATCCTCGGACGTGATCTTTCGTTGCAAGATCGATCAGATGCAAGCGTGGGAGCTGCTCTCCAAGGATGGCGTCGTTATCACCGCCCCCGACCTGGAGCACGGCGGACGCGAGCGCACGATCATTGTCTTTTACGTTTATTACCGCTAAATAAAAAAATAAAAGCAGGGACTTTCTTGGCAAAGAAAGTCCCTGCTTTTTGTTTATAACGTTTTTAAATATAGCTTTTGTTCTTTTGTCAAACGATAGCTTTCGGTGGCTTTTTGTATCGTTTTGGCATGGATCCAAGGGGAAAGACGGTGCTCCTTCAGGTAGGGGAGCGTTGCCTCGTATTGTTTGGCAAGTGCGGTGGCAAAATACCAGCTGATCATCATGTTGACGTAGTATTCCTCAGAATTTACAGCGGCTACTTTTTGGAGATATTCGGGCAAGAAATCCGCATCCAAAAACCACGTCATCAATAGTTTGATGCCAAAGCGGACGGTATACGTATCGGGGGAGGAAAGCCAATTTTCGATGACAGCAAGTAACTCTGGTTTGTGTTTGCTCAAAATTTTAGGGTTCATTGAGTCGCAGGTTGCCCAGTTGTTAACGTATGGCAAAAACGTGTTAAGGGCTTCCACACAGGTGTCAAAATCTTTTATTTCTTCAATCAGGAATGCGTGCAGATTGTTTTCCTCATAATACTTGTGCGGCAGGGCTTGCAAAAAGGCTTTCGCCACACTGCTATTTGCAATCGTTTTGGCGTATTTGCGTAATTGGGGCGTGCGAACACCGATCACCACTTCGGCATCCACGGTGGGCATCAGTCGGCATTGAAAGGCGCGATAGCCTTCGTCCTGCATGGCAAACAGATGGGCTTGTATCTCGGTCATGCGGCAATCTCCTTTCTTGTTTGGCTTCTTTGTATTTCAGTATATCAAAAGCGACGGATATTGTCAAGCCGTTTTTGCGATTGTGTAAAATGCGATTTTGAAAAATCGGTATAATCTGCCCACAAGTCGGCAAAATAGAAGCAAAAGCAAAAATCGGCGGCTGCCGCACACGCGGTCGCCACACAGGAGATGCAGTATGAAAGAATTTACTTACACCGTTACGGATAAAGACGGTATGCACGCGCGCCCTGCGGGCAGACTTGCGGCGTGTGCCAAGCAATTTGCCTCGAGCGTTTCGGTCAGGGCAAACGGCAAAACGGCAGACGGCAAGCGGTTGATCTCTCTGATGATGCTGGGCGCCGTTCTTGGCACGACCTTGACCTTCTCGGTCTCGGGCGAGGACGAGGAACGCGCCGCTCGGGCTCTTGAAGAGTTTTGCCATACACAATGGAATGTTGGGGGAGTGGTTCTCAATGAAGACACACTTGAAAACTGAAGTGATACGCGGCACGGGTATCGGTGAGGGGTGCGCCGTTGGCAAGCTGCGCTTTCTGCATGCGTCCATGCCAAAAACAAGCAAAAAAGGCGTGGGGACAGACGGGGAACGCGCGCGCCTTTTGGATGCCATCGAGGCGGTGAAGCGCTCCATTTCGCATTTGCAAAAAACTGCCGAGGAGGACATCGGGGCAGATGTCGCCGAGATTTTTGCCATTCACGCAATGCTTTTGGAGGACGAGGATCTATTGGAGCGAATAGAAGCATCTCTTGGGGAAGGGCTTTCCGCCGAGGGAGCAATAGAGGCGGCGACGGATGCGCTTTCGGGAGAGCTTGCCGCCTTGAATGATCCCTATCTGCGTGCGCGCGCGGCGGATATCAGAGATGTTTGCACCCAGCTTCTTTCGCATCTGTCGGGAAAAGCCGAGACAGAGAAAGAAAGGGCAAGCGAGCCCTATATTCTTGTGGCAGAGGACCTGACTCCCTCGCAAACGGTGGGGTTAGACCGTTCCACGCTTTTGGGCTTCGTCACCTTCGAGGGCTCACCAAATTCACACACTGCGATCCTTGCGCGTGCCGCGGGCATCCCCGCCCTTGTGTGTACGGGGGAGTTTTCCGATCTCTATGACGGAACCGTTGCGCTTCTCGATGCCGCCAGAGGGAGTCTTACACTCGCGCCAAACGAAGAGGAACAGTCGATTTTTGCCACACGGTGCGCAAAAAACGCCGAAATGGCACAACAGCGGGAGCAAAAATTGCACACTCTGCTAAAAAAGCCTGCCGTCACAATGGGCGGTCACCGCGTCCTGATGTATGCCAACGTGGGCGGAGAAGAGGAGGTCGATGCAGCACTCTCGCAGGGAGCGGACGGGATCGGTCTTTTGCGCAGCGAGTTTTTATACCTTTCGCTCGATCGCGCGCCCGACGAGGAGCAACTCTACCATAGCTACCGCGCCGTTGCCGAGCAGATGCAGGGGCGACGCGTGGTGATCCGCACCCTGGATATCGGGGCGGACAAGCAGGTCTCTTATCTCACGTTTCCACGCGAGGAAAACCCAGCCCTTGGTTTGCGTGGCGTGCGGCTTTGTCTGCGTGAACGCACCCTGTTTTGCGAGCAGATCCGTGCGATCCTGCGCGCATCCGCACACGGCAAGGTTGCCCTGATGCTACCGATGATCGTGAGTGTGGAAGAGGTCCGCGCCTGCCGCGAGCTGATCACCGAGTGCATGCAAGCGCTCTCCTTGCGCGGGCAGGACTATGACAAGGATATGGAGATCGGTATTATGATCGAAACTCCTGCCGCCGCCATTTTGTGCCGCGAGCTTGCCGCCGAGGTGGACTTTTTTTCGGTGGGCACCAACGATCTTTTGCAGTACACACTTGCGGCAGACCGACAAAATCCGCACGTGGCAGAGCTCTGTCGCACCTGTCGCGAGCCTGTCTTGCGCTTGGTTGCAGCCGCGGCGGATGCCATTCACAAACGGGGCGGTTGGATCGGCATTTGCGGTGAGCTTGCCGCCGATCTTTCGCTCACCCAACGCTTTTGCGATATGCGTGTGGATGAGCTTTCGGTATCCGCGCCCTATCTCTTGGAGCTGCGCGAGCGTGTACTTGCCTGCCGATAAGGCTTTGAAAGGAGAGAACCATGAAAGAAAAAATCGAATGTCTCATAGCCCCTTGCACGGGCAAGGCGGTCTCGCTTGCATCCGTGCCCGACGAGGCCTTTGCCGAGGAGCTGCTTGGCAAGGGGATCGCCATAGAACCCGTCGAGGGGCACTTTTTCGCACCCGTTGACGGAAAGATCGAATCGGTCACCGATTCACGCCATGCATACACCATTCAAAGTGAGAGAGGCACCGACGTGCTTGTGCACATTGGCGTTGACACCGTCAGTCTTGGCGGTGAAGGGTTTGTTTCGCACGTGAGGGCAGGGGAGAGCGTGCGGCGCGGGCAGCTGATCGCCGAGGCGGATATTGACCTCATTCGCTCACGCGGACTTTCCGCCATCTGCTCGGTGCTAGTCACCGAGCCCGAAAGAATTGAAAATATCGAATACAAGCTCGGGGCTTGCACAGGCGGCAGAGATGCCGTTATGTGCTATACGATCCTCGGGAAAGGACTGTTATGACAGATACACAAACCGTAAAGAAAAGAAAATTCGGCGAGGGCTTTTTTGGCGTCTTGCAACGCGTAGGGCGCGCATTTATGCTGCCCATCGCCCTTTTGCCCATTGCGGGGCTGCTTTTGGGCGTAGGTGCCTCCTTTACCAACGAGGCGACGCTTGAGGCATACAATCTGCTTGGCATTATGGGCCCGGGGACAGTTCCGTACACCGTCTTCTCCCTCTTGGCATCGGTGGGAACGGTCATTTTTGATAATCTGCCGCTCCTGTTTGCCATGGGCGTAGCGCTTGGCATGGCAGAAAACGAAAAAGCGACCGCAACCCTCTCTGCCGCCATTGCGTTTTTCGTTATGCACAAGACCATCAGCACCCTTCTTGATATTGGTGGCAAGCTTGCCGAGGGAGCAATGCCCGAGGGGACCATTGCAAACGTTGTTGGCATCCCGTCCTTGCAAATGGGCGTGTTCGGCGGCATTCTGGTCGGTCTTGGCGTGGCGTGGCTGCACAACCGATTTTACAAGATCAAGCTGCCAACCGTCATCTCCTTTTTTGGCGGCACGCGATTCGTGCCCATCATTTCCACATTGGCGTATATCCTTGTTGGCGTTCTGATGTTCTTTTTGTGGCCCTTTGTGCAAACGGGCATTTATGCGCTTGGCGACCTCGTTTTGCGCTCGGGCTATGCGGGCACGCTCATCTACGGCTTTATTGAGCGCATCCTCATCCCGTTCGGACTTCACCACGTGTTCTATCTGCCGTTCTGGCAAACGGGAGTGGGGGGCTCTGCCATGATCGACGGCGTGATGGTCTATGGCGCGCAAAATATCTTTTTTGCCGAGCTGGCATCCCCCAGCACAACGCGCTTCTCAGTTGAGGCGTGCCGCTTTATGAGCGGTAAGTTCCCGCTGATGATATTCGGGCTCCCCGGTGCGGCGCTTGCCATGTATACCTGTGCACGCCCCGAAAAGAGAAAGGTCGCCGGAGGACTTTTGCTCTCTGCGGCATTGACTTCGATGCTGACAGGTATCACCGAGCCCATCGAGTTCACCTTTTTGTTTGTCGCGCCCGTGCTTTACGTCATCCATTCGGTGCTGGCAGGTCTTGCCTATATGCTGATGCACCTTCTCGACGTTGGTGTGGGAATGACCTTTTCGGGCGGTCTTATTGACCTGACGCTCTTTGGCATTCTGCAAGGAAATGAAAAGACCAACTGGCTGATGATCCCTTTGGTGGGTGTTGCGTATTTCATCGTTTATTTTCTTTTGTTCCGTTTTCTCATCCGTCGCCGAGACTATGCAACTCCCGGGCGCGAGGAGGGCGAGGAAGAGGTCAAGCTTTACACCCGTGCGGACTACAACGAAAAAAAGAACGCACAAAAGAGTGGGGGCGACCAAGCCACATCCGGGCTGATCTTAGAGGGGCTTGGCGGCAAGGAGAATATCGTCACGCTGGACTGCTGTGCCACACGTCTGCGTGTAACGGTCAAGAATGAGGATCTGGTTCTTGACGACGTGCTCAAGGCGAGCGGTGCGCGCGGTGTCATCCGCCGCGGTGGCGGTGTGCAGGTGGTTTACGGACCGCAGGTCTCGGTCATCAAGAGCGAGCTTGAGGACTATATCAAAACACTTTAAATTTGACGGGCAACGCCTTCCAAATATTGGCGTTGTCCCGTTTTGTATATACAAACTGTTATAAATGTGGTATAATGGACAAAAAATGTATTTTTTGCGTGATACATCCTTGATTTTTTCTGTTTTAATTGTTGAGGGAAAAATTTGACCCAAACAAAGGAGTGAAACTATGGAAGACAGACAGATCGTTGATCTGTATTGGGCACGGTCCGAGCGCGCCATCACCGAAACGGATAAAAAGTACGGGCGATACTGCCATTATATCGCCTATCAGATCCTGTCCGATGATTTGGATGCCGAGGAGATCGTCAACGATACATATCTCAAAACATGGAACACCGTTCCGCCAAACTACCCGGATCCGCTCAAAACCTACGTTGGTATGATCAGCAATCAGCTGGCGCTCAACCGCTACGATGAAAAGACCGCCGCCAAAAGAGGCGGTGGGAAAATGCCCTTGATCTTTCACGAGCTGGACGAGTGTCTTGCAGATGATGAGGAGAGCATAGATATTGCCGAGAGCATCGTTTTGCGAGATCTGCTCAACCACTTTATCTGGTCCTTGCCCAAAAAGACGAGGAATATTTTTGTGCGTCGCTATTGGTATGCTTCCTCTCTTGCCGAAATCGCCCAGGAATACGGTATGAAGGAAAGTGCTGTGGCAATGCTGATGTTCCGCACACGACAAAAGCTCCGTGAATTTTTGCAAAAGGAGGGCTTTTGATCATGAAGGGAAGAATGTTATTCAGAGTTCTGCGCAACATTGACGAGCAGCTGATCTTGGATGCCGCCCCCGGCGAATGGGCAAAGGTCCGCAGGCGTGCGGCGCGGGCAAGGTGGAGCGCTTTTGCGGCTTGCCTTTGCGTTTTGGTGGTGGGAGCTTTCTTTGTCTACCTGCAAAACGCACCGCAAAGTCCCTTCCCGTGGGAGAGCACTCCTCCCGGCGGCACGGTAACGCCACCAACCCCTCACGTGCACGCATTCGGTGAGTGGAAGGTGACAAAAGAGGCGACCTGCTCCGAGCTTGGAGAGGAGACGCGTCTGTGCTCTTGCGGCGAAAAGGAGACCAAGCTCATTGCCCGTCAGGAGCACTTTGCAGGGGCATGGGTCATTGAAAAAGAACCTGTTATCAAGGTTCCCACCCCTGAGGACCCCGTGGCAAGAGAGCCGGGACTGATGTGTCAGTTCTGCCACTACTGCGGAGCCAAGCTTGACGAGGAGGTCATTCCCGCAATCGGCTCGCTCGGCTTGGCGTACGCCGTCAACCTCGACGGCAAGACCTGCACGGTCATTGGCATTGGCAACTGTATTGATACCGAGATCATTATTCCGCCCAACTTCTGCGGCTATCACGTCACCAACATAGCCGACAGCGCATTTGCGGGGAATACCGATATCACGTCGGTCACACTTCCCGAAACCCTTGTTACCATTGGCGCGCACGCCTTTAGCGGTTGTACGGGGCTTAGTGAGGTGATCATTCCCGATTCGGTTACCGACATTGGCGAGGGTGCGTTTGAGGGATGCACGAATTTGGATGACATTACCCTCTCACAAGCGCTTACCATCATTGGTACAGGTGCATTTTACGGATGTGAAGCGCTGAGCGATATCACTTTGCCTAACGCAGTTATGATGATTGGTGACGAAGCATTTGCCGAATGCGTCAACTTAAAAATGATCACGCTTTCGCAAAATCTGCAATACATTGGCAGTTATGCCTTTGCAAACTGCTCGCGCATCACAAGCATTGCCATCCCCGCAAGCGTAATGATGATTGGCGACAAAGCGTTTGAAAATTGCGATCAACTAACGGATTTCTACATTACCGATCTTGCCGCATGGTGTCAGATAGAGATGGGAATGGAAACAGCCTATTATGACTATGCACCCCAAAGAAGAATCTATTTGAACGGAGAGCTTTTGGTCAACGTCGAAATTCCCGAGGGAACAACAAGCATTGGCAGATGCGCATTCCTCAATTGCAAGGATATTGTCAGCATCACCATTCCCGAGAGTGTTACAAGCATTGGCGCATACGCCTTTTACGGTTGTGAGAAACTTGTTGAGATCACCATTCCCAAAGACGTTACCTGTATTGGTGAGTGTATTTTGCATGAGTGTCCGCGCTTGATCTCGCTCACACTGCCTTCTCTCTCTAACGTGGGGGCTATGGGATTTTATGAGCACGTGGAAGGACAGCTGCTCTATTTTGTTGACGGTATAGAAGATTCGGTGCTGAGCGAGATTACGCTCACCAATGCGCACACGCTCGCCCCCAATGCATTTAAGGATTGGGTAAGCTTGACATCCGTTACGTTGCCCGAAGGACTTGAGGTCATCGGCTCGCAGGCATTTCAAAATTGCACGGCCCTGACTTCCATCGTCATCCCGTCAAGCGTTACCGAAATAGGGCAGCATGCCTTCCGCGACTGCACGTCCTTGCAGAGCGTTACCTTGCAGGAGGGGCTTTTGCGCATCGTCTGGGGCGCATATGACAATTGCGTTTCGCTGAAAAATATTGTTATACCGAATACCGTCCTCGAGGTTGGTAGTGCTGCGTTTGCAAATTGTCATAGCCTTGAGAGCGCAGTGCTCTCCAACAAAATGACCAAGATCGAATCCTCTCTTTTTAGGGATTGTGAAAACCTGAAAACGGTCGAGATGCCCGACGGCATCAAGAGCATTGGTATGTATGCCTTTAGCGGTTGCAAGAGCTTGCAGGGGATCACCATTCCATACGGTGTCAGCGAAATCGATACGCACGCATTTCAATCCTGCAAGGGCATTACCCGCATCGTTCTGCCGGATACGGTCACTTATCTTGGCGGAAGTGCTTTTATTTGGTGCAGCAATTTGGAAAGTGTCGTGCTTTCTGAGGGGCTCACGTTTATCAGCAATGATACGTTTAAAAACTGTGAAAAGCTGACAAGTATTACAATTCCGGATAGCATAGAACGCATAGATGCGAGTGCTTTTACAAATTGTGCGTCTTTGATCCAAGTGGAAAACGGCATTTCCTATATTGATAGATGGGTGGTTGCCGTTGATCCGTCACTGACCTCTGTTGTTTGGCGCGAGGGCACGGTTGGCATTGGCATGCGGGCGTTTTACTCGCATGACAATCTTGTGGCGATCACCATTCCCAAGTCGGTTTTGTATATCGATCAAGAGGCATTCAGCAACTGCTCGGTTTTGCAGACTGTTACCTTTGAGGCGGGTAGCCGCCTTGAGCGCATAGGGAACCAAGCGTTTTACTATTGCCGAGCATTGACAGACATTAGCCTGCCCCAAGGGCTGAAGTATATTGAATGGTTTGCTTTTGAATACTGTCACTCCTTGCAATCCATTACCATTCCCGGTAGTGTTTCCGTCATTGATACAAACGCGTTTGCGGGATGCAGCGAATTGACGAGCGTCATCCTTGAAGAGGGTGTTACCATTGTGGAGAGC
>JAZNYU010000036.1:0-12253 GCA_045594605.1 Eubacteriales bacterium | reverse complement strand
CAATAGGTTTTTTCAAATTTTTTTGACTTTTTTCAACATTTTCTTTTTTGCTTCTTTTCCTTATTATTTTTTGTTTTTCGCCTTGACTTTTATTCCCCAAAGGGCTATAATATAGGAAGTAAAAAAACGAAACGAGGAATTGTTATGTCTGTGGCATTGCGCAAGCCCCACAAGGACTTGACCGAAGGCAATATTTTACAACAAATCATTTTATTTACTCTACCGTTGATTGCAACGTCGGTGCTTCAGCTGCTCTTTAACACGGCGGACACCATTGTGGTTGGTCGCTGGGGCGGCGAAACCGAAGCGGAACGCGAAATTGCGATCGCTGCGGTTGGCTCTTGCGGTGCGATCATTCATTTGGTGGTCAATATATTCTTGGGACTCTCGGTTGGTGCCGGTGTGTGCGTTGCACACGCGATTGGCGCAAAGGAATTTGAAACCGTTGAAAAGACCGTTCATACTGCAGTATACACCGCGCTGATTGGTGGCGTGTTTGTAACGGTGGTTGGCGTTGCCTTTACTCCCCAGCTGCTCGGCTTAATTGGCATTGAGCCTTCGATCCTCCCCGAGGCGATCCTTTATATGCGCGCATACTTTTGCGGTATGCCTGCGGCTCTGCTTTATAACTACTGTGCGGCGATGCTGCGAGCATCGGGCGACACTGCACGCCCCCTTGGCTTTCTTACCGTTTCGGGTGTGGCAAACGTCATTTTGAATTTGATCATGGTTTTGGTCTTTAAAAAGGGTGCACTTGGTGTTGGCGTTGCAACGGCAGTTTCCAATTACATCTCCTGTGCCCTGATCGTTGCCTTCTTGTTCAAAACAACAGGTCCTTGCCATTTGGACATCAAGAAAGTGACCATTCACAAGGAGCCGCTCAAAAAGATCCTTGCGATCGGTCTGCCGGCAGGCATTCAGAGCTCGCTCTTCTCTATCTCCAACGTTATTATCCAATCAGCGCTCCAATCCTTCCAGAGCGCAACGATCGTTGCCGGCCACACGGCGGCATCGAACGTTCAGGGTTACATTTATACTGTGATGAACTCCACGGCGCAGTCCTCGATGAACTTTACCGGTCAGCACGTGGGCGCAAAGAAATACAAGCGACTCAAGACCGTTGTGCTTTGGCACTATTTGTTGGTGTTTGTTACGGGCTTCTCGCTCAGCTGCATCATCTTCTTGCTTGGCAAGCCACTCCTGAACGCATTTATTCCCGGAAACACCGCCGCTATTGAGGTGGGAATGATCAGCTTACGCTTGATCGGTCTCCCCTACTTTATTTGCGGATTTTTGGATACCGGCAGCTATACGATGCGCGGCTTTGGTAAGTCGATCGCCCCCACCGCCATCTCACTGTTGGGAGCGTGCGCTTTGCGTATCGTTTGGATCTACACGGTCTTTTATCCCTTCTACCCCGACAGAATCGACGTGCTTTACCTCTCCTACCCCATTACTTGGCTTGTGACTGCGATCGCATACGTCCCCTTCATCGTTCACGAGTTCAGAAAACACAAAAACGAGGATGAAGACATAGAAATAGCGCAGACGTGATGAACACGTCTGCGCCTTTTTTGTTTTATGGACGACTGATATAATAAATGGTAGAAAATCAGTCGAATTCAGGGAAATCGATTTCAACCTCGCGGCCGAGCTCTGCAGATTTTGCGATACCGTCGATGATGGCTTGGTTACGCAGAATTTCGAGAGAAGAAACGGGAGCGGGACGGTTGTACTTGATAGCATCCAGGAAAGTGCGGATCTTCAGGTCGAACAGTTCCCATCTGGTTTGAATGATCGGGATAGTGGTTTGCGTTTGTTCGCCGCATACCTCGTGGTAAAGGGTCATAGGACCACCAACAGAGCCGTTCCAGCACTCGGTGGAAGGAATGCGGAGACCACCCTTGGTACCAAGGATGAGGGTGTCGCCTGCGGTATCCATGTTCATTGCCCAAGAGATACGGAAGTCGAGGATGATGTCGCCCTCAAGACGTACGAATGCTGCTGCGAAATCGTCAACCTTGAACTTTTCTGCATACTCGGGATGATGCGTCTTTACATAGTTGGAATAGTTGGGGTCGGTGCCGAAGAAGTTGGACTTGTAGCCCGAAACGGTTAAGGGCTTAGGATTGCCGATGGCGTTGAGAACCATATCCAAGGAGTAGCAACCGATGTCACCGAGAGCACCGATACCTGCGGTCTCATCTTCGATGAATGTGGTGCCGTAAGGCGTGGGAATGCCGCGACGACGGCCGCCGCCGGTTTGAATGTAGTAGATCTTGCCGAGAACGCCGCTCTGGCAGATCTTTTTGATCATCTTCATATTGGCATCCATTCTGGGTTGGTGGCCAATGGAGAGGACCTTGCCGCTTGCCTTCTCTGCCTTGATAACCTCAACAGCCTCGTCAAGGGTTACGGTGAAGGGCTTTTCGAGAAGAACGTTGATGCCTGCGTTGAGGCAGTCGATAGCGGGTTGTGCGTGTTGACGGTTGTAGGTGCAGATAGAAACTGCATCGAGGTTGAGGCTCTTATCCTCAATCATTTCTTTGTGAGAAGCGTAATCGGTCTTAACGCCTTCAACGCCGAATTTTTCAAAGAACTTCTTTGCCTTGCCGGGAATAAGGTCAGCGCCTGCAACGATATCTACGTCGGCTTGCTTGAGGTAAGATCTGATGTGAGACTCTGCGATCCAACCGGTACCAATGATACCTACGCGCATTCTTCTGTTTGTGTCAACTACTTGTTTTTCTTGATTGTGCTTGAAATCATCCAATCCCATTTTTAAATCCTCCGTTTTATAATTCGTTACGGCTACTCAACAGCCAATGGTTTTCAGGTAAGCGCGGCTCTTTGCGGCGCATTCCATGGGGGTAAGGCCCATAGAGGGGTTATCCTGCTCGACAACGACCCATTCTGCTCCTGCATCCTCTGCAGCCTTCAGAATGGCGGGGAAATCCTGCTTGCCGCTGCCAACAGGGCGGAACTCGAATTTTTGCGGTGCGGCTTCGGCTTTCTTTTCGATGCCGATCAGCTCGTACATGTTCTCGGACTTAGAGCCTGCAAAGTCCTTGAGGTGCACCACGGGAGCGCGACCGCTGTACTTGCGGATGTAGTCGGCAGGGTTTTCGCCGCCTACGTTTACCCAGCAGGTATCCAGCTCGGTTTGAAGCAGATCTGCGGGAACACTATCATAGAGAATATCGAGAGCGTATTTGCCATCGATCTTCAAAAATTCAAAATCGTGGTTGTGATAAAGCAAGGTCATACCCAGCTTTTTGGCAACTGCGCCAAGCATTTCAACGTTTTTGATAACGTCTGCAAAGGCAGGCTTGCCGGGACGGTATTCCTCGGTCAGATAAGGAACGGCAACGTATTTGCAGCCGATGGTTGCGTATTGACCAAGCACACCCTCGGGATCCTTGATCATATCAAGGTAAGGAACGTGAGCGGAGATCGGAACAAGGCCGATTTCCTGGCACATTGCGCGAACATCTTCGGGTTTGTGACCGTAGAGGCCTGCGAACTCAACGCCGTCATAGCCCATCTCCTTGATCTGTGCCAAAACGCCGCGCAGATCCTGGGATGCGTCACCTCTTACCGAATAGACTTGAATTGCTACGGGAAAAGACATATCTTTTTACTCCTTTTCTTTTATTATAAAATATAAAAAGGGTTCTATAAGATAATTATAAGACAAATCGTGCGCTTTTTCAAGACATTTTTTAAGAAATATAGGACAAATATTGCGATCAGTTGCCCGAGAGATACCCAAGCAGCGTTTCGTCGGCGCAAATGATGACAAAAAAGTGCTCTCCATGGGCTTCTATCTCAACCTGATAGCGTTTTTCGTCAAACAGAACGCCCGTGTAGGTGTAGAACTTTTCTTTCTCTTTTTTCTGATTAGAGTCAAACGGCACGACCGAAACAACCTCCTCAAGTCCTACGCGGCAGACCACTGTTTTGCGGCGGCTGTAATGCTCGGTAATGATGAAATCGATCTTCCCCGTCTCTCCCTCGCTCAATTCATAAGAGTAGGAGCGCAGGATGCACATGGAGACCAAAAGGATCATGACCGCAAGACACCCAACACCAAACATTTGGAAGAGAGCGGGATAGGGTGCGCCGGGGATCTGTGCCGTAAAGTAAAGAACGATGCCAAGCGCGGCAAGAAACCACGCAAGCAGTTTTTCCTTTTTCTTTAGGAATGCGGGGCGGTATACGTACATTGGATTTTCTCCTTTTTTGTTTACTTCCCTACGCAAAAATGCGAGAAGATGTGAGAGACGATATCCTCGGAGACAGCTCTGCCGTCCAGCTCGGCGATCGCCTGCATAGCGGCCTCACAATCGCTGCAGCAAAGCTCAACAGGCAGCCCGTAGGCAAGTCCTTCGCGGGCGCGCTTGATGGCTTCCAGAGCGGTCAGCGCCGCTCCTTTTTGGCGTGCGTTGGTCAGCACGGTATCGGTCTTTGTGTCCAGCTCACCGTTGATAAAGCAGGACTCTACAAGCGCGGAGAGCGTCTCAAGCCCTTCCCCATCCTTGGCGGAAAGCGTGACGGTATACGAAAAATGCGAAGTGTAAAAATCCTCTTTGGCAACGCCGAGGTCGGATTTGTTGATGACCGCGATAACGGTGGCATTGGTGTTGGCAAGAGACTCTGCCAATGCTTTATCTTCCTCATCGGGAGCGGCAGAACCGTCAAAAACGGCAAGGATCAACTCGGCACTCTCCATCGCTTCTCTTGCGCGGTCAATACCGATCTTCTCAACCACGTCATTGGTCTCGTGTAAGCCTGCCGTGTCAAACAGGCGGAGCGTTACGCGACCGAGCGATGCGATCTCTGTGAGCACGTCGCGTGTGGTTCCCTCAACGTCGGTAACGATTGCGGCATCACGCCCCACAATGCGGTTGTAAAGCGAACTTTTGCCCACGTTGGGCTTGCCGCAAATGACTGTGGGGATGCCCTCGGCAATGGCGTGGCCTGTGCGGTAGGTATCCAAAAGCTTTTCAATGCGAGCGGTGCAATCGGCAAGGGACGCTTCCATCTCCTCGCGACTCATATCGGCAAGATCCTCGTCGGGATAGTCGATTTTTGCATATACGGACGACAAAACCGCGCAAAGAGCGTCGTAGATCTCACGGCATTTTCGCTCTACGCGACCGTCGGTGCCTGCGTGTGCCAGCGTCAGCTGCTCACGCGTTTGCGCCTCTAAAAGATCCCCCAGAGCCTCGGCAGCAGAAAGCCCCATTTTGCCATTCAGGAAGGCACGACGGGTAAACTCTCCCGCCTCTGCGGCGCGTGCGCCTGCTGCAAGGCACGCGGTCAGCACCGTTTGCGTCAAGAGAATGCCGCCATGGCAGCAGATCTCTACCGTATCCTCCCCCGTAAAGGATGCAGGGGCACGAAAAACGGTTGCAAGACCGTTGTCGATCTCGTTCCATGCTCCTCTATCATCGGGAGCAAGAATCGATCCGAAAACAGCGGTACGGGGTGCGTATTCGGATAATGGCTTGCCGCTCTTGGGCAAAAAGACCTTTTCGCATACCGCTACGGCATCGGGGCCGGATATGCGTAAGAGGGCGACGCCGCCCTTTCCTCTTGCCGTACTGATGGCGGCTATGGTATCTCCATAAAACATACTTTACCTCTTTGTAAAAAAATCGGGGAGAGCGAACCTGCACTTATCGGGTTCTCTCTCCCCATCATGCGCCGGGCGCAGGATTTTGTAATTATTCTTCGGTGCTTGCCTTGCTATCGTCCAGGAACATAACCACACGGCGGTTGTTCTCGGAGCCGATAGAGTTGGTGGAAACGCCTGCTACGTGTTGAACCTCGGAGTGAATGATTCTTCTCTCATAGGGGTTCATGGGCTCGAGCATAACGCTCTTTTTGTACTTGACAACCTTTGCTGCCATGCGGCGAGCGAGTGCACGCAGAGTTTCCTCGCGCTTTGCGCGGTAGCCTTCAATATCAAGAGTAACCTTTACGTAGTCGTGCTTTTCTCCCTTGATCTTTTTGTTTGCTGCAAGGTTTGCAAGGTATTGCAGAGAATCCAAGGTCTCACCGTGGTGACCGATCAAAAGACCTGCACCCTCACCATCAACGGTAATGAGGATGTCATCGTTGTTGCCTTCTTTTTTCGCAACGGTCAGGTCCAGCTCCATATCCTTAACGACCTGCTCGATAAAAGCAAGTGCGATGTCGGAGCCGCCGAGGTTGTAGACAGCGGACACCTTTGCTTCGGTAGCGCCGATGCCAAGGAAGCCGCGTTTGCCCTCTTCGAGTACGGTAAACTCGATATTTTCAACGGCGATGCCAAGCTCGGCAGCAGCCTTTTCTTTTGCTTCTTCAACGGTTTTTGCCGTTACAATCAATTCTTTTTTCATGGTCTATATTACCTCATTCGTTGTTCGTAGTATCGTCGGTCTTTTCGATCTCATCGGATTCTTCGGGAGCGGATTCTTCCTTCTCTTCATCCTTGCGATCGTCCTTTTTCAAGGCAGCTTTGCCAAAGGGGAGCTTTTGCGCTCTCTGGGCAGCGGCTTCTTTTTCTTGCTTTTCTTTTTCTTCGAGAGCCGCACGGCGTGCAAGACCGCGCTCACGGGTATCTTCAAAGTCCTCGTCGTCGATATAGTGGAGGGAGCGTACTGCTCTTACCTCATCGGAGGATTTGGTTTTGTTGATCTTCTTTTTGGTTTTGCCTGCCATCTCGCGTTCGGCTGCCTTGTAGTCCTCTTCGGTGAACTTGGGCAGAGGCATAATGCGGGACATGATGAAGGACTTGAGCAAGCCAACCCAGCTACGGAACGCCCAGTAAATACCGATAACAGAAGGAACTGCCATGGTAAAGAAGGCAGACATTGCGGGCATGGTTACGTCCATCATGGTGTTGGAGCAAGCCTGCTGTCTTGCATCGATACCCTCGTTGGTAGCGGGCTGATACATAAACTTGCGGTTGATCTTGGAGGACAGGAAATAGGTGACAAAGGTCAGGACGGGAACCAGCATCAGGACCAGGTTATCCCAGCTGGGTGTCAGACCAAAGTTCAAATTGCCAATGTTGAAGTTGGGGATCATTCCAACAGCCTTATCCAAGGAAACGATCGCTTCATCGGAGAAGTGGAAATATTGGAAGTTACCGAGAGCATCAACAATACCGTCGCCGTTTTCCTTGAGTCGGGACAAAAGCTCGATGGTACCGCGGTTGGAAGCGAGTCCCATACCGAGACCGCCTGCTGCGGGAGATGCAGTAGCAAAGGTGGTGAGCGCTGCGGTTACGTTGGAAGCCTGACCGAGCACGTAGTGCAACGGGTCGATAACAATGTAATAGAGCGCCATGATGATGGGCATTTGCACAAGGAGAGGCAAGCAACCGCTATAAGGGCTGAAGTTTTCGCGCTGATAGAGGTCTTGGATCTCTGCTTGCATTTTTTGCATGGTGGGCTGGTCATTGCGTCCCTTGTACTTATTCTTAATAGCCATTTCCTTGGGACGGAGCTTTGCCTGCTTGATGGAGTTCTTTTGTTGCTTGATAGCAAAGGGCAACATCAGAATTTCGATTACGATTGCAAACAAGCAGATACCTACAACGTAAGAGCCAAAGCCCAGATAGGTGGTGATCCAGTTCAGAATCTTACCGATAAAAGTGAGCAGTCCGTCCCAGAAGTTGCCTTTTTGAACTTCAACGTCCTGGCGGAAAGCATCCAGAAGAGATGCTACGTCTGCGGCATTCATCTTATCGAGAATACCCGTGCCCTCGGTGTTGGTAAGCTCCGAATCGGTGAATGCAGTTACAACGGTGGTTGTGCCTGCTACGGTGTTCGCCTTTTTGACAACGTTCTTTGCTGCGTCCAGGTTAAGACCCTTGTCCTCGGAATAGTCGCCCTTGGGATCAAAGCCTTCAGCGGTCATATCATAGCCGCGGTTTGCCGCAACCAAAGCCTCGCGCGCATCGAATGCTTCCTTTGCGCCGTAAGCCGCAGAAAAGATCTCGGCGATTTTTTGCAGTTGGCTGTTTACCAGACCGTGGAGCTCCATCTCCTCAGGGGTCTCCTGAATCAATGCTTTGTCATTAAAGGGGAGCGTAGGGGTCGCTTTGTTTCCTACACAACCGACAAGGGTTGTCAAAAGCAGTAAGATCGCCATAGTAATGGCGGCGATACGTCCTGTTATTTTTCTTGTTTTCATGTTTGGTTTCTTTCACCGTGCGGTGAAAAACTCCCTTCGTATTTTTGGGATGTGCACCGTCTTTTCCGATTTTTTGCACGGTGCTGCAAAATCATTGTGCCTCGTCCTCGTCTTTTTCCAATCCATACTCATCAGGGTAAAAATATTTCGTCATAGGAGCCACCTCGTATCTGCGATTGCGAAGTCCGCGCTCGGGTACGGGATCGTAGCCCGGTGCGCAAAACGGCTGACAGCGAAAGATGCGCATTGCCGTAAGCAAAAGCCCTACAAAAAATCCGCGCTTTTGAAATGCCTGAATTGCATACGCGGAGCAGGTTGGTGTAAAACGGCAGGTGGGTCTGCCCTTGAGGGGCGAGAGATATTTTTGGTAAAGACGAACAAGCCAGATACACAAGTGCTTCATGGCGTTTTGTTCTCACGGAACATATCAAGCTTTAAAAAACCGCGGCGCAGTTCCCTTTCCACGTCGGTAGACTTGATATCGAGGATCCCCTCACGGGGAGCGATGACGATCAAATATCCGGTTTTGAGCTCCGGCTCAACAGCACGGTAGCCCGCACGCAAAATGCGCTTTGCACGGCTGCGCTGCACTGCCCCGCCCACGCGTTTGGTAACGCTGACGCCAAAGCGGTTGTACGCCTTTTTTTCGGGATTTTCCTTTTTGAGTCGCTTTGCCGCATAGTCGCGTAAAACGAATACCGAAAGATATTGCCCCGAGAAGCGTGCGCCCCGCTGAAAGGTCTTGTTATACAGATGATGTTCCTTAATGGTTGTGTACTTCATTGGCTCTTTCCTCTGTTGAAGGTTTTGCTTCCGTCATTGAAAAATTTTGAAAATAAAAAATGTGAATGGTCGCTAACAAACAAAAACGCCGACAGCGCGAACGCGCAAGGCACGCTTCACAGCAGTCGGTGTTTTATGTTGGAATGTTGTTACACAAACAACAATTAGTGGGTCAGTCTCTTTCTGCCCTTTGCGCGTCTTCTCTTGAGTACGTTTCTGCCATCAGCAGTCTTCATTCTCTTTCTGAAGCCGTGCTCCTTCTTTCTCTGACGCTTTTTCGGTTGGTAAGTTCTAAGCATCGTTTGCACCTCCTTTGAATTAATCGGAAGCGTTTCACACTTTCAAGCCTGGAATACGCTTTTTACACAATGACACGACATATTATAACCGATTCTTTCCTTTTTGTCAAGGGTTTTTTGAAAATAATTCAAAATATTTTCCACTTTTTTATTTTATACGCGCGCGAGCGGTCTCGTCAAGCGCTTCTCTCTCGGCATCCTTTCGGCTCTTTTGGTACTGCTTTGTCCAAGTAATGACCGATTGCACCACACGGAAAAGGCTATATGCTGCCATGATGAGGTAGTTGAGATCGGCGATATTTCCCACGCAAATGAGCGTCCACATCACTAAATTGGCGCCGGCAGAAATAAGATTGTAGTACGGCGCTTCGACATAGCGTAGCATACTCAGCACCGTGATCACAAGGCCGATTACAAAAAGGAAAATATCCAGCGCAGCCTGCTTTTCCCCTGCGAAAAAGGGCAAGAGGAACCAATAGCAACACAGACAGCCCACAATGGTCAGGGAGATAACGATTATTTCCCCGCGCCAACCAAGCGTGCGAAGCTTGGTTGATTTGCCGTCGGCGTGCTTTTTCCAGTTAAAAAACGAAAATATCTGTAAGGGCATGGAAACGAGCAGGCAGTTGATGACCGAAAAATACAGCCCCTCGCCAAGATACCCAATACCGTAGAGCGCTGCATTGAGTCCACCCAAAAGGAAGGAGCGGCGGTCAACACGCGCGCCAAGCAGCAAAATAACAAGCGTATTGAGGGTTGGCAACACCTTGTACCACTTTTGCCCAAAGACAAAAGCACAAACAAGAATGGCGACCGCACAAACGCCCATGGGTACCCATTCCAGCCATATTTTTTTATGATTGACAGCATGCTTCATAGTCGTTTCTCCTTTGCGCAAGGATTTGTAAAATCAACATATTATAGCACAAAGCACCCCATTTTGCAATAGCGTAACAGGACGATTTTTTGACATTTGTGTCCTGTTGGGATATGACAGGCGGCAAAAAGAAAAAATCTTTTCGCTTTCCCCCTCTCAAAGCGAATTTTCTCTCTTGACGGACGGCGCAAAAAATGGTATAATAAAAGCAGATTTTTGAAGGAAAGGAGTCGGATGCCATGGATCTGATCAAAGAAGCGGATTTTCGGAAAGAGCTGAAAAGCAATCCCCGTGCGGGTTACCTCTTTTTTGGCGACGAGGATTACCTCAAGGCATTTGCCGTTAAGCAAGCGCGCGAGCTGATCTGCCCCGACCCTACCTTTGCCTTTTTTAATGAAATTCGCCTCGACGCGATGGATTTTGATGCGCAAAAGCTGATCGATGCGCTCATGCCCCTGCCGATGATGGCGGACAAAAAGCTGGTCATCCTCTCGGGTCTCAATTTCAATTCGATGAAGCCCAACGAGGTAGACGATCTTTGCGATGCCCTCTCGGCGCTTCAGGATTACAACTACAATATGCTCATCGTCAGCGTTGCCGCCGAGCATTTGAACGTTGGCAGGCTCCCCAAGGCTCCCTCGGCACTCCTCAAGCGTTTGTCAGAGTACCTTACGCCCGTTCAGTTTGACCGCTGCACCACCGCAAAGCTTGCCGCGTGGGTGCAAAAGCACTTTTTGCACAACGGCATTGAGGCATCTCCTGCCCTTTGCTCGCTCATTCCCGAATACTGCGGTCACAGTATGTATATCCTTGCAAACGAAATAGACAAGCTCAGCTTTTATCTGCGCTACCACGGCAAGACTGTGGCAGATGAAGAGTCGATGCGCCTCGTTTGCACACCCGTGAACGAATACGACACCTATGCCTTCACAAACGCCATTATGGCAGGCCGCTCGGAAGAAGCGCTGGCGATCCTTGCCGATTACCGCTTCCGCCGCGCCGACCCCATTCGCATTCTGGCAGAGATGGCAGGCACGATCTGCGATATGGCAGTGATTCGTTCCATGACTGCAGAGGGTGCGCCCGTAAGCGAGATCTGCGCCGCCTTTAAGCCTGCGTGGCACGAATATCGCGTAGGGCTTTATCAAAAGAGCCTGCGGCAGATTTCGGAAAAGCGACTGAAGAACGCAATGGAGTTCTGCCTTGAGGCAGACCGCGCCCTCAAGCTCTCCCCCCAAGGCTACACCGCGCTGGAACAGCTGATTTGCAAATTTTAATGATTTTGGAGATACGTTATGGCTAAATTGTACTTTAAATACGGCGCAATGGGCTCTTCCAAGACCGCAAACGCGCTCATTACCCGATTCAATTATCAGGAACGCAACATGAAGGTCTGGCTCATCAAGCCCTCGATCGACGACCGCGACGGCGCAAACGTCATTCGCTCCCGCATCGGTCTTGAGGCGGTTGCCGACGTCATCACGCCCGATGCCGACATCTTCTCTCTGTTTGAGGAAAACCATCGTGATGCTGACGTTATCATCACTGACGAGTGCCAGTTCTTCACGCCCGAACAGATCGACCAGCTGCGCCGTATCGTTGACGTCTATGACATTCCCGTTATGTGCTTTGGTCTGCGCACCGACTTTTTAACGCATCTCTTCCCCGGTAGCCGCCGCCTCTTTGAGGTCGCCGACTCCATTACCGAGATCAAAACCATCTGCTCCTGCGGTAGCAAAGCAACCGTAAACGCCCGTATCGACGAGAACGGAAACGTCGTTACCATCGGTAGCCAGATACTCATCGGCGGCAACGATTCTTACATCGCCATGTGCCACAAGTGTTGGAAAAAAGCCGCTAATCAAGAATAAGAGAGAATGTGGGGGGAACTTCTTGCGAAGAAGTTCCCCCCACACCCCCTTCAAGAAATCTCGCACAAAGGGGCAAAAATAGAGTTTTTCGTTTACGGATGGACAGTCGGCGCGCGCACAAGACGCGCTTTTGCTGTCGCGAGCGGGTAGGGGCCGCCGAGACCCTACCCGCTAAGAAAATTCATTTACAAAAAAAGGACCTTCGAGGACGCCGGTCCCTACAAGAGACAATAGAG
>JAZNYU010000035.1:0-5704 GCA_045594605.1 Eubacteriales bacterium | reverse complement strand
GAAGGATCAGGTAACGGAAACGGCGAAGAACCTGTGCGAATGGGGTGTCACGGGTCTTTGGAACTTTACGGGAAGGGATCTGGAATACGATCCCGAGAAGGTCGCGGTGGAGAACGTCCACCTTGGCGACTCCCTCATGATTTTGAACTATAAGATCTGCCGTCTTGTGGATCAGGACGGAGAGGAGAACGGAGAGATCGACTAATGGATTGGAAATGGAATTTCGGACAGAGCGTGCTCGTGCTGCCCGCGCAGGTCTTGGAGACCGACGCCACCTTGGAGCAGCTTCGCGTTCTGCTTTGGCTGGCATCCGATCTCTCTTTGGTCTCCAAGCATAAACAGCTCGCAAAGCTTGCAGGCTGCGACGTGGCAAGCGCGCGTGGTGCCGTTGATTTTTGGTGCGCGTGCGGACTGATAGGGGAGAGCGGTGAGGCAACCGTTCCTGCAATGTCGACCGCTGTGGCAGAGGCTCCCACCAAAAAGAAGCTGCAACGAGCCGACGAGCTGCCGAATTATACATCGGTCGAGCTTGCCGAGCTTTTGGAAGCGCGTGCAAGTGTTCGTGTTCTCATTGATGAGGCACAACAGATCCTTGGCAAAATGTTCAACCCCAACGACGTCAATATTATGGTTGGTATGCTCGATTACCTCGGCATGAACGAGGAGTGCATCCTGCTTCTTTTGGCGCACTGCAAAAAGATCGGCAAGAGCAATCTGCGTGCCATTGAAAAGTACGCGTATGCGATGGTCGATAAGGGCATCAACGATGCCGAGACCATGGAAGAGGAGATCTGCCGCATTGAAGCAATGCACACCTTTGAAGGGGAAGTGCGCGCTTTGTTTGGCATGAAGAGTCGCGCCCTGACAAGCAAAGAGAGCAAAATGCTCTCCGCATGGCTCTCCTTCGGTTACGATATCAATATCATTCGCATGGCGTACGAGATCACTGTCAACGCCACGGGCGAGGCATCGGTGGCGTATGCCAATGCCATTCTTGAAAAATGGAACGCCAACGGATGGAAGACCGAATCCGAAATTGAAGCAGGCATGACTGCCGAGCGTGAAAAACGCGAGGGCGCTGCCAACAAAAAAGAGCTGGGCAACAGCTTTGATACCGACGATTTCTTTGAGGCGGCATTGCAGCGCGGCTTCCGCGAGCGCAGTCGCAGTGAGGAGTAAATATGGGCTACAACAAAGAAAATTTCAAGCGCATCCGCGCCGAATACGAGACCAAGGCATTTGCCGCCCAAGAGGAAGCCGATGCTCGCCGTGATGAGCTTTACCGTGCCATTCCCGAGCTTTACGAGATGGATCGCCGCCTCGCGGGGTTCGGCTTGCGCATTATGAAGGCGGCTCTTGCAAAAGAGGATACCGAGGAAAAGATTGCCGAGCTGCGTGCCGAAAACGAGCGCATCACCCGTGCACGTGCGGCACTTCTGGCAAGCCGCGGCTATCCCGCCGATTATAGCGAACCGAAGTATGATTGCAACGCCTGCCGCGATACCGGCTACGTTGGCATCAAAATGTGCGCTTGCATGCGTGCACGCCTGGTAGAAGCAGGTATGCATTCCTCTGGCTTGGGAGCATTGATGCAAAAACAAACCTTTGAGAATTTCTCCTGCGAGTACTATCGTTCCTCGCCCGATGCATATCGTGTAATGGGGGATAATTACCGTTACCTCTGCCGCTACGCCGAGAGCTTTGTGCTGGAGGCAGGTAAGCAGATTCCCGAGAGCTTGCTCTTTTTGGGCGGTACGGGGCTTGGCAAAACGCATCTTTCCACCGCTATTGCACGCGTGGTGACTGAGCGCGGCTACGACGTTTTTTACAACAGCGCCGTAGGGATGATCTCGGATTTTGAGAGCCGCCGCTTTGGCAACGGTGTGGCAGCAACCACCACAGATGACACTTCTGCTTATACAGAGTGCGATCTTCTCATCATTGATGACCTTGGCACCGAGGTGGTAAATCAGTTCACACTGTCCTGCCTCTACCACGTTATCAACACGCGACTCAATCTGCAAAAGCCGACCATCATCAGCACAAATCTGACGCCGAGTGAATTGCGCAAGCTTTACAGCGACCGTATTTCCAGCCGACTGACGGGCGAATTTCAGGTCATTCCGTTCTATGGAACCGACGTTCGCAAGCTGAAATTGCAGTCAAAATAAAGAAAATTCCACTTTTTTGCGAAAAAAAGTAAAAAAAATCGATAAAAAAATCAAAAAACTATTTACAAATTGAAAAAAAGAATGTATAATATATTTGGATAATTTTATTCACGTCTTATGGCGTGAGGAAGGAACGGGCATAGTATTATGAGTACAAACGACAACAAAAAGGATATTCTTTTATCCACACTTCTGGGAGCTGACGCAGTAGTTACATCTGTAGCAGGCGCAAAGCTTTTCAAAAAACTTGCAACCAAGGCTGCAACAAACGGACTTGATATCGCAAAGGTCAAAAAGGCCGGTGCCGGTGTAGGCATGGGTATTTGTTCCGGTATCCTCTTGGCAAGTGACTTCATTCCCACCCTTGCACAGGCAATCGACCGTGCGTGGAAGCAAAAGGAAACTGCAGAAGAAGTAGTTGAAGAAGTTGCAGAGGAAGCTGTAGAAGAAGCAGTTGAGGAAGTTGTAGAGGAAATCGTTCCCGAGGTTGTAGAAGAGGTCGAGGTACCCGTAGAAGAACCCGCCATCGAAACGGTTGCTCCCGTTACCGAAGAGGCAACAGGCGAGGAAGAGGACGAGGATGAATCCTTTGGCTTCAGCACCGCAGGTTTGGAATTCTTCGATGCTATGGAGAACCCCGAAAGATACGAAGATCTCCAAAATCAAGAAAAAGAGGGTCTCGTTCAAATCGTTACCCGTTACCGCCGCAGCTTCATGTCTCGCCTTGTTCAATCGCAGGGTGACGTTCAGGCATACTATGGCGAAATCAAGAATAAGCTTCTCTCCTACAAGGGCGTTAAGGGCCGCATCAGTTGGGGCAACGAGTCCTTCAACAAGGGTAGAAACTACATCGCAAAGGTAAATGCAAAGTCCAAGACTCTGTATCTCTACCTCGCACTCGATCCCGCAACTCTCGAAGAGGGTGCATACAACTTTGAGGATATGTCCGCAAAGAAGAAGTATGAGAACGTTCCCGTACTCATCAAGATCAAGGGTCCCCGCAAGCTGAAGTATGCACTTGAGCTGATCGACCGCATCTGCAACGATAACCTTGCACTGCCCGCAGTCAAGAACTTCGAGCCCGCTGACTACACTGTTCCTTACTGGAGCACCGAGGAGCTGGTTAAGACAGGTCTTGTTAAAAAGATGGTAGCAGGTATGCCCGTACAAGAGTTTGATACTGCAGTTGCCGCAACCGAGACCGAGGTTGACGTAACACTCGCATAAAACAAAATTTGCATAAAAAAAGAGATACGACGCAAAATAGTGTCGTATCTCTTTTTTGATTTACACAGTATTTTGTGAAAGGAGTGACACGGTATGTCACAAGCAGTTCGCACCAAGCAGACGGCAACGCTTCTGCAAGCGATTTATAAAAACGTAAAAATGGCAGGGGATTCGATCCTGACACTCATGCCAAAGGTAAAGGATTCCAAGCTCAAAAACGATCTGACCGTTCAGCTCAGCGTTTACGAGGCATACGCATCCCGCGCGGCAAAGCTTCTTGCCGACGAGGGAGCAAAGCCCGAAGAAGAGGGAACCATGACCAAAATGGCAGCCAAGTGGGGCAGTATGATGAACACCATGCTGGACTCCACCTCTACGCACATTGCCGAAATGATCGTAGAAGGAGCTACCATGGGCGTTAACGATATGCTCAAGCAAATTCGCGAGTGTGAGAACACGCCTGTTTCCGAGAGTGCTATGAAGCTCGCGCGCGACGTTTGCGCGTATGAAGAAAAGACAATTGAGGAAATGAAAGAATACCTGAGAGGGTAAGAAAAGAAGGATGGGGGTTCCCATCCTTCTTTGTTTTATCAACCACCCCAAAAGGGCTCATATCTGCTAATATCTGCACCCGCTATACGGTAGATGCGGAAGCGGCGGTAGTACATCCCCTCACCAACATCCATATCGGTGAGTTCTTTCTTGTGGCCGAGTCTGCCTGCCGTGCTCCACATTGCCTTCATGGGCTCGCGGCCGTAGGTATCCCAAAGAGCAATTCTCTCGGCACCGCAAGCGTAAAGATCGAGTGCGCGGCGCTTGAATTCGGCATTTGAAAGGTGTCGCGGCATAATTTCAAAATAGACCTTCACGCCGTATTCCTTCTCAAGTGCCATCCATTCGGCAACGTGCTCCGCTTGCCCCTCGGGGCCGCAAAGCTCGCCGCGCGAATTTTGAATGGGCGGTAACAGCTCGCAGTCACCGGGGTGAGTGGTAGCTCCTGCTTTGGTGCGCACAAACGTGGTGTATTTGGCAAGGTCGATGCGCGTGTGCTTTGCATCCTGCCAGACCTCGTCGGGGAGCATTTCGTGAAAGCGCACGGGGTAGGAGATAATGGCGTCGATAAGCCCCTCTTTTGCCCATTGTTCCACGTCCAAGCCAACGTATTTGGTATCGTAAGGCGAGTAGAGCGTGCGCACGTGCAGACCGATCTTGCCCTTGCCAAACTCGGCATCCAGAGCGGTGCGGATCTCACGCATCAGCCCCGTCATGATCTCGCAGTGCAGGGCATTGAGGCGCGGATCGTCAAGAGGAAGCTCGTAAGGGTATTCACCGTACAGTTCAAAGAAACGGTCTGCAACGGGTTTTTCGTAAAGGACGTAGGGAATGCCCCTGTGCCAAATAAGCGTGACGGCATCACAGCCCGAGCGCGCCATATGGAGAATCTCATTCACCATAAACCGACGAACCTCGGGGTAAGCATAGGATATTGCCGCAATCTCGTCGCCGTTGCGGTCATAGGTGCGCCACTGCGGATTTTCTTGCATAAAATCGCAGTCAAAATAGTATTGATCGTAAGGGTAAGTCAGTCCCCACGCGCCCATGCGAATGGAAACACTCATCTTCAGCCCCTGACTGTGACCTTGATCGATGACGGTCCTGAGGACCTCGTCATAGTCAAAGAGGGGATATTGCTCCTGCACGTTGCGGTCACCTGCACGCGGAAAGCAGAAATTTGCCGTGTCATTGGTTGGTAAGCGGCAAGAGACAAAATTGCGGATCTGCTCAATCGAGAGCCATTCCACGTCAGAGTGTGCGTAATTCAGAGCAACTGAACGCCAATCATCCAGCGTGCGAGGGTGCTCAAAATAGAGGTGCGCGTGCATATCGTCGGTTGCGTAAATACGCTTTGTATCGGTGCGAGCATCCTCACAAAGATACTCTGCAACCTCTTCCTCGCTCATCGGAACAAACCGAATGGCTGCCAGCATAGAGTGACGGTTGTTGGCATCCAGACGGCGCGTCAAGGTCAGGGACTCTCCCGTCATGTCGGCACAACGCCACAAAAACTCTTCCATGGTGTAAAAATCACGCAGAGAAGCCGTTGCCGCACCAAAACAGGGATCGCTTGAAAGCTTGAGATGCAAAACACTCTGACCGGGGGTATGCAAATAGATCTTATACCAGCCCTCAAGCTCCGGAGAGAGGGTAATATCCTCGGGATGACCGGCAAGGCTTGCCAGCATATTAGAAGAATATTCTGCCGTTCCAACGGGAACGATACGCCACTTATCCTTCAGGGCATAGGG
>JAZNYU010000034.1:0-1662 GCA_045594605.1 Eubacteriales bacterium | reverse complement strand
ATACCAAGGAGAAAAATATGACCTACGTAATTGCGGATATTTGCGGCAACTATCAAAAATTCAAGGAGCTGATGGATAACGTTCTCATCAGCGATAGCGATACGCTTTATATTTTGGGCAACACCGTCGATTTTGGCGACGCGCCGATGGAGCTGCTCGAGGATATCAGCATGCGCTCCAACGTTTATGCCGTTGCAGGTGCGCGCGACTATCTTGCCGCCCGTATGCTCTACGGCTTTGATAAAATGCTCAAGAGCGGTGGCACGCCCGATGCCGGCTACATTGCCGAAATGACTGCTTGGGCATCACAGGGCGGACAAACCACGCTCGACGGCTTCCGCGCACTCGATGCCGACTCCCGCGAGGGCGTGCTGGATTACCTGACCGAAATGACGCTTTATGAAGAAGCGGACGTCAAGGGCAAGACCTATATTCTTCTCAGCCGCGGCATTGCAAACTATACCCCCGACACCGACCTTGAGGACTACGAGCCCGAGGACTTCTTCGCAGAGGATGCCGAAGCTCCGCAAATCGAGGATGCCATCGTTGTGGTTGGCGGCGAGGTAACAAAGAGCGGCAAGATTGAGCGCGAGGGCAATATTACCCGCATCAACTGCGGAGCAAAACTTGCCTGCCTTTGCCTTGAAAACGGCAAGGAGTATTACGTCTGATGCAAAAGAACGATATTTTGCGTGTCCGCATTGAGGAGATCAACAACCTCGGCTTTGGCGTGACGCACGTTCAGGATGCAAACGGCGGGCGCGGACAGGTCATGTTCGTGCGCGGTGCCGTAACGGGTGACGTGCTGGATGCACGCATCATCAAAGTGAACAAAAGCTATCTCATTGCCAAAATAGAAAAGATGATCACCCCCTCGTCGCTTCGCGTTGCGCATCCCCTTTGTGGAGCGGTTGGGTGCGGCGGTTGCGTTTATCAACCCATCCGCTATGAGCACGAGGCAGACCTCAAGCGTGACTACGTAGTCAACGCCTTTCGCAAGGCGGGGCTCTCGGACGTGCAAGTGGGTGCGCTTCGTCATACGGGCGAGCTGACGCGCTATCGCAACAAGGCGCAGTATCCCGTTGCCAACGGCAAAACGGGAATGCTGGCAGGCTTTTTTGCAACGGGCACGCACCGCATTGTGCCAATGTCCGATTGCTGCCTGCAGCCCACTCTTTTTGGGGAGATCGTTACATACATTTGTCAATTTTGCGACCGCAACGGCATTCGCGCTTACGAAGAAGAAAGCCGCAGCGGTCTGCTTCGCCATATCTATTTGCGCACAGGCGCTGCTACGGGCGAGGTGATGGTCTGCCTTGTCATCAACGGCGAGCACCTCAAAGGCGAAGATGCCCTCGCACGCGAATTGATGGCGCATTTTCCTGCGGTTAAGAGCGTGATGCTCAACGTCAACCGCGAGAACACCAACGTCGTCCTCGGCGACGACTACCGCACCATTGGCGGCAGAGACTACATTGAGGACGTTCTGTGCGGACTGACCTTCCGCATCTCTGCAGGTGCGTTTTATCAAGTCAACCATAACGCCTGCGAGCTGCTCTACGGCATCGCACGAGAGCGCGCCGCGCTGACGGGCAAGGAGACCGTCCTCGACCTTTATTGCGGCATTGGCACCATCGGGCTTTCGATGGCAAAGAGTGCCGA
>JAZNYU010000033.1:0-4685 GCA_045594605.1 Eubacteriales bacterium | reverse complement strand
TTGTTGGATCCTGCCTTGCTTTTAATGCTTTTTTCGGCGCTCCTTGCCATTCTGTTTTTGTCTCCCTTGCAAATCGTTTGCACGGTGGTGGTCTTTGCTTTGCTGATCGCCGCACTCGTTCGATTCTGGCTCAAATGCGAGGAGCTTTCCCGTATTGCATCACAGTACCGCACACCCACCGTGCGTGTTTTGCGTGAGGGAAAAGTATTCAGCATTTCTGCCGCCCGCGTGGTACAAGGAGACGTTTTGCTCCTTTCCGCCGGTGACATCGTCCCCGGGGATTGCCGTCTTTTGTCCTCGCAAAATTTGCGTGTACTCACGCTTTTGCCAAACGAGGAGGGAAGACCGATCTACAAGGAATACACCAAGCGCGCTGATGCCACTTATGAGTGGGGCACGCACGTGGACGCACCGCTTGCCGAAAATATGCTTTTTGGCGGCTCGGAGATCCTTTGCGGCGAAGCAAGGGCGGTCTTGGTAGCCACGGGACTCAATTCCTATCTTGGCGCAATGCGCTCCTTTACGGTTCCGGCAGAGATCAAAGAAAAACACGGAGAAACTCCCACACAAAGATTGATCGGTCCATATTTGCGCCTTTGGGGACTGTTATCCCTTGTTCTTTTAACACTTTTGACCGTGATCGGACTGATCACAACGCCCACCAAAGGCGGACTCGCCGAATATTTCTTCATTCTTTGCATCCTTGCAGGGGCGTCCTCGCCTGCGGTCATCTCCTTGTATTTGCATTGGGTGTCCGTTCGCGGCAGACTGCTATGCCTTGAAAACGATCCGCCTAAAAACCGCGCCGTCATCAAATCTGAGGGCGGGGTGCAAAAGCTTGCAGGCGTTACCGATCTGTTTGTCATCGGCAGGCGTGGACTGAGCGATGGCATCACGCACTTTTGGTCTGCCTTTGTGGCAAATAAGGAGATCCGCGCAGATGCCGAGGGAGAAAAGGACGGTCTGCAGCCCTTGTGTGAGGCATTGCTTTTGCGCCACGAGGCAGATATGCGTATGCCTACGGCGGACTGCATCGGTTCTCAAGAATCCGACACCGTATTCCTTTCCGAGCTTATCTCCCTTTGCCGTTTTGATGCGGGTGCACTCAAAGTCCGCACGCAAGCGGTTGAGCGCGATACATATTCCAAGCATCCTGCATGGCAATGCGTAACGGCGCATCTGCAAGAGGGAAGGAAGTGTTTCCTCTTTGACAATAGCGGAAGTCTGTTGCGCCAATGCGTTCTTTATGTCGACGGCGTGCGGATGCGTGCCATCACCCCCGAATATCGCGCTACCCTAAAAAAGTACTGTAATTATATTGAAGAAAACGGTTGCCGCGCACTTTGCATTGCTACCGAGCAAGGCGAGGGCACACTCGCACTTGTGGGTATTGTTGCTCTTCGCGAAGAGGTGAGCGTGGTACTGCCGTCAGTTATAGAAGAGCTGGCTCTTTCGGGCATCGCAACGCGCTTTTTCCTCGCAGATGACGACTACGCCAAGGTTTGCCATCTGCCAAAGCCTTATATCTTTTGCAGCGAGGAGCATCCCGTGCTAACCCCCACGCTTTTGCAAAAATACAGAACCTTTATCGGTTTTTCCAAAGAGGAGCTTTCCGCGCTTTTGCCCACGTGGCAAAAAGCAGGGCACCGCATCGCCGTGCTTGGAGGTAAGAACGATGACCGTGCTTTTCTGCGTGCAGGCATTCTTACCTTTGCTTGCGATACCGTTACCGACCTCAAACGATACGCCGAGGAAAGCATTCGCGAGGTCGTCGCCGACGAGGGAAGAGAGGGAAGTCGCAACACCTCGCAGACCCTGCGTCGACATGCCGACGTGATCATTGAACGCGCCGACCGATTTGCAGGCGGCGTTTATGCCGTATTGCAAACGATCTCGCACAGTCGCGAGGTCGAGATTCGCACGCAAATGCTTTTGCAGTTCTGGTTGCACTCCCAGCTTGCGCGCATTCTTGTAACGCTTTTTGCGGTTTGCACGGGGATTGGATTCTTCTCAAGCTTGCAAATGCTGCTCTCGGGCTTTGCCGTCGAAATCGCAGCACTCTATTTCCTCTCCGACGTTCCGCTGTCGGGGTCGATGCTAAGACGTCCCAACACAACGGATAAGGCCTTCCTTTTTGGTACACTTCTCTCAAAAGAAGCTTTGATTCCAACCCTAGTCGCGGCCGCGATCCCCGCACTGACCACCGTGATCCTTGCCCTTACGGGCGTCCTGCCGCACGATGCCGCAAGAACGTATTTCTTCGCATCCTTACTTCTTTTGCAGATCTCAGTTCTTTTGCGCATCGCGCATCGCGCAAAGGTCAGACCGGAGACAAAAAAGACCTTGCTGATCTGTGGCATCATCGTTGGCACTCTTTCGGCTTTGATCCTTTTGTCCGTCTTGATCCCTGCCTTTGGAACGGTAACGGGGATGGGAACGTGGACCACTCTCTCGGCGTGCTTGCTGCCGCTCGTGCCCGCACTTTACTTCATTTTAAACCTTTTGCTGCCTTTTTTGCATCGGACAGCCAAATAATCTCTCCCTTCTGCATAGAATTGCAGTAGAAACCATTAAAGGAGAGAATTTGAGATGAAACGATGGAGTACCAAGGATTTGCGAAAATTGGAGATCATTAATCTGTGCGACGGAACCAGACTCGGTTGCGCCAGCGATTTTGAATTTGACTGCGAGGACGCTAAAATTCTGGCTCTTGTGATTGCAGGGAGCGACGGACTGTTTGGAATGGGCAGGGAAGACGATATCATCATCCCCTGGCACAAGATCGAATGCTTTGGTGAGGATACCATTCTGGTGCGGCTTTCGCCCGCCGATCTGTCCTGTTGCCTCTGCCCACGCCCCAAAAGAAAGGGCATGCGCTATTAAATTGTAAAAAAACTGTAAACAAACAATATTTTGCTTGCAAAGATATATATTATATGATATAATATCTTCGCTTGTGCAAAAAAGCACGGCTAAAATAATACACACATCGGACGAGCGTTGCAACGGTGCCGCAAAGCGGTTTTGGCAACTGCGTCGCGATGGTGGAAAAAACCGAAGGAGGACATAAAAATGTCTGTTATTTCTATTAAGCAACTGCTTGAAGCAGGTGTTCACTTTGGACACCACACCAGAAGATGGAACCCCAAAATGCAGGAGTACATCTTCACCGAGAGAAATGGTATCTATATCATTGACCTCCAGAAGACCGTAAAGAAGTTTGAAGAAGCTTACAACTTTGTTCGTGAGCTCTCCGAGAACAATGGCACTCTCCTCTTTGTTGGTACAAAGAAGCAAGCTGCTGAGGCTATTAAGGAAGAAGCAAACCGTTGCGGCATGTACTACGTAAACGTTCGTTGGCCCGGCGGTATGATGACCAACTTCAAGACCATCAAGAGATCCATTCACCGTCTGAACGACCTCTACAAAATGCAAGAGGACGGCACCTTTGATCTGCTTCCCAAGAAGGAAGTTGCAAGCATGCAAAAAGAGATCTTTGACCTTGAAAAGAGCTACGGCGGTATCAAGACCATGGAAAGACTTCCCGATGCAGTATTTATCGTTGACCCCAAGAAGGAAAGAAATGCTGTTCTCGAAGCAAAGAAGCTCGGCATTCCGGTTATCGCTATCGTTGACACCAACTGCGATCCCGACGACGCTGACTACGTAATTCCCGGTAACGATGACGCTATCCGCGCTATCAAGCTCATCTCCTCGGCACTCGCTGATGCTATCATCGAAGGCAAGCAAGGCGAAGAGACCGCAGCTGAGGCTCCCGCAACCGAGACTGCAGACGCAGAGTAATTCATTACTTTTTGGAGGATAAGAAAATGGCAAATATTACAGCAAAAGACGTAGCAGAACTCCGCAAGAGAACAGGTATTGGCATGATGGAGTGCAAAAAGGCACTCGTTGAAGCAGACGGCGACCTCGACGCTGCTATTAAGATCCTTCGTGAGAAGGGCGAGCTCAAGGCTGAGTCCAAAATGGCTACCAGAATTGCAGCTGACGGTGTTGTTGCAATCGCAAAAGAAGGCGACGTAACCGCTATGATCGAAGTTAACTCCGAGACCGACTTCGTTGCAAAGAACGAGACCTTCAAAGAGTTTGTAAACGAGCTCCTCGCTCTCATCATCGCTCAACAACCCGCTGATATCGACGCTCTCATGGCTTGCCAATATGATGCAGAGATGAACGTTGAAGCAAAGATGAAGGAAATGATCTTCAAGATCGGTGAAAAGCTCACCATCCGTCGTTTCGTTATCGTTAACGGCGTAACCAGCACCTATATCCACGGTACCGGTTCCATCGGCGTTATCGCTAAGTTCGAAACCAACGTTGCAGATCATGCAGATTTCGCAACCTTTGCAAAGAACATTGCTCTCCAAATCGGCGCATATCCCACTCCTTACCTCTCTCGCGAGACCGTTCCCGCTTCTGTTATCGAAGAAGAGAAGAACATTCTCCTCGCTCAGATCGCTAACGATCCTGCAAACGCAAAGAAGCCTGAGCAGATCAAGCTGAAGATGGTTGAAGGCCGTATTTCCAAGTTCTACGACAACAACTGCTTGCTCGATATGACCTACGTTAAGGACGATGATATGAAGGTTTGCCAATATGTAGCAGCAGCTGCTAAGGAAATGGGCGGCGACATTAAGGTCGTTGATTTCTATCGCTTCGAAAAG
>JAZNYU010000032.1:0-4438 GCA_045594605.1 Eubacteriales bacterium | reverse complement strand
GCAAAGAAGCTTGGTGCTATGGCTCTGTTTGGTGAAAAGTACGGCAAGATCGTTCGCGTTGTTCGCATGGGTGAAAACTCGGTTGAGTTCTGCGGCGGTACACACGTCGATAACACCGCAAAGATCGGACTGTTCAAGATCCTTTCCGAGTCCTCCGTTGCCGCAGGCGTACGCCGTATTGAGGCTACTACCGGTGAAGGTGTTCTCCGCCTCTTGGCAGAAAAGAACGCTCTCATTGCCGAGACCGCAAAAGAAATGAAGGTACAAAAGCCCGCAGATCTTGCAAAGCGCGCAGCACAAATGCAAAGCGAGATCTCGGCTATGAAGAAAGAGATCGAATCTCTCAACTCCAAGATCGCCGCATCCAAGCTCGATAGCATTATGGCAGAAGCGATCACCGTTGGCTCTGTTCGTCTGGTTGCTGCCGATATGGGCAATATGCAAGCAGATGCCGCTCGTTCTCTTGCAGATGAGATCAAGGCTCGCTATGATGATGTTGTTGCCGTTCTTGCAATCGCACCCGAGGGCAAGCTCAACTTCCTCGCCGTTGCAGGCAAGAATGCCGTAGCCAAAGGCGCACACGCAGGCAAGCTGGTGGGCGCAGTTGCAGCCGTTACCGGCGGTAAGGGCGGTGGACGCCCCGACAACGCAATGGCAGGCGGACGTGACACCGATAAGATCACCGAGGCACTTGCCGCTGCTCAAAGCATCCTTACGGGTATGCTCAAATAACGATAGAAACACTTTTTAAAGGAGAAACTGCTATGCGAACCTGCGCAAAACGCGCGTTGTGCATACTGATCTCACTTTCGGTATTGCTAACGCTTCTTTCCGCTTTCACACTCTCCACCACAGCATCCTCCGCATCCTCCACCCCCTCTATTTCGGTTGGCGATAAGTTTATGGTGGTGCAAACCGCCACCGGCGAAATTTGGGGCTGGGGTGATAACGCTTACGGTGTTTTGGGGAACGCCTCCTTGGAAACCACAGGAAGCAACATCACCCATGCCGTACAAATTGAATTGCCTAATGCGCTCAAGTCCACCGCTATCAGTGCAGGTGCCGACCACGTGCTTGCCATCGGCTCTGACGGCAACGTATACGCTTGGGGCAGCAACGTCTACGGGCAGTTGGGATTTGAAAGCGGTGCGGACACCGTTACCACTCCCACTCTTGTAGAAGCTCTTGAGGGCAAGAACGTCATTGCTGTATCGGCAGGTCGCTATTTCTCGCTTGCCCTGACCGAGGGCGGACAAGTCTACTCCTTTGGCAGAAACAACCGCCAACAGCTTGGCTATGAACTTGCAGAAGAAACTTCCGCGACACCTACCCTGATCTCTGATTTGAGCACTGTATTCATTACACAGATCAGCGCGGGACACGAGTCGGCAATTGCCATTGACGTTAATAACAAAGCCTACCTATGGGGCAGTGCAAAGAACAGTGTATTGGGATCGGTAACTTCGGAAACCGCATCTCAAGCTCCCGACATTCTCCCCGATACCAAAACCACAACACCGATCGACGCCGTTGCGTTGAGCGTAAACCACTCCGCGTTCCTTTTGAATGACGGCACCGTTGGCTTTATGGGACTGAACGCATACGGTCAGTACGGTCAATACAAAGATGCGGAAACCGACGGCAACCCCTCTATGAAGTTCAAGACCACCGACACGTCCGCGCTCAACGTTATCGCCATTGCGGTATCCGATCAGCAAACCGTTTTGCTTGGTGCTGACGGCAAGGTCTACACCGCAGGCGCACGTATTCCGTACGATACCGAGTCCGCAACCAACACCTTTGTTTCTCTGTTTGAGGGCGCTGCAAGCGCTCCCGTTGCAAGTGCCATTGCCGCAGGATATTATAACGGCGCAATGATTGCACAGGACGGCTCTGTTTGGACATGGGGCGATAACACCCGCGGTCAGCTCGGTAACGGCAAAGTGGACAACGCCACGGCAACACCCCAAAAGGTTGTGCTTGCAAATGGTTCCGCCTTCAACTCGGGAACCCTCCCCTTTGTAAAGGATGTTCCCATGACCTTCAAGGCAACCGTTCCCGCTCCCACGTATGCCATCACGATTCCCTCCTCCATCAACGTAGGAGAATTGCGCCAGACCGATGCGGATGATCCTGACCGTTATGCCGTAAAGGAAGGCTTTGTGATTGAAGTCACGAACGTGACCAATCTGTTTGGCGAAAAGGAGATCGTTGTATCGATCGAGCCCGGCGAGGGAGATAGCTTCTATTTGCACGACGGCAACGGTACACAGCTCCCCTTTGATATTTTGACAGAGGCGGACGCGCAAAATCCCGTTCAAAGCGGCGGCGTTTTGGCAACCTTTGCCCAAAACGGCAGCGCGCAGACCTGGATTCGCGTAGACCAAAGCCTGATCACAAAATCCGGCGTTTACAACGGCGTTGTAACCTTCCGTTATTCCGCTGTTGACATCGAAAATTAAGGAGGGCACGGACATGAAATTGACACTTAAAATCCTTTCTCTGTGTGCGATCCTCCTCCTTCTTGGTGCTATGACGCTCACGCTTTATGCCGAGGAGCCGCAAAACTCCACCGTTTCGGCAACCGTAATTGCTACCAACACGCCCACCTACTCGGTCGTAGTTCCCACGGGCATTACCGCTGACGATCTGCAACGCACCAGCGAGAGCGACTTTGTGGATAAGGAATTCACCATCAGCATTCCCGAGGTGCTCTCCCTTGACGGCAGACAGATCTGCGTGCGCGTTTACGGCGACAACGGTGTGTTCGTTTTGCAAGGCTCTGATGGAGTTTCCACACTCCCCTATCAGGTGTATTCCAATGCCAACACCGAACAGGCTCTCGGGAGCGGTGACGTGTTTGCCATCTTTACAGAGGAGGGCGAGCAGAGCGGCTTTGTTCGCATTGACCAAAAGGACATTCTCAAAACAGATACCTACACAGGCAATCTTCGTTTCTCGTTCTTCTTGAGCGAGGTTGAGGAATAAACAAAAAAGCATAAGCAATTCAAATCGAATTGCTTATGCTTTTTTTATGCGCTCTTTTGCAAAAGCGATAAGAGCCTCTTTTTCGTTGGTCAGGCGTTCCTCAATGACCTCGTCAAGGAGCGTTTGCAGCATCTGCCCTATTGCTTTTCCTTTTGGAATCCCCAGCGCCATCAAGTCGTCGCCGCCTACGGCAAGGGTGCGTAAGGAAAGGCAGGCGTCCTCGGCGCGGATCTCGTCCATGATTGCGGGGATCAGCTCCAGCTCGGGCGGCAGCTCCCGATAGTCGGGTGCGTGTGCCAAGCGGTCGCAACGCTTGATCTCCAGCAGTCGCAAAATGTCGGCATCCGATATTTTTTGCATCAGTCGCTTGACTCTCTTTTTCTCGGCAGAAAGCGGAATATCGTGCCACTCAACCAAGAGCTCCATGCGGTGCACCGTTTCGTTGTCAAAGCGCAGGCGAGAGAGGATGCTTCGTGTCAGCTCCACACCCACGGGCGCGTGCCCCTTAAAATGTCCGCCCTGCTCGTCCTCGGTATAGCACAAGGGCTTGCCGATGTCGTGCAAAAGAACCCCCAGACGGGTGATCAGATCGTCGCTTTCGCAAAGCGCTACCGCTTGCAAGGTGTGTTCAAAAACGTCGTAGCAATGGTATTTGGTGTTTTGCGCAAAGCCGACGCATCTTTCCAGCTCAGGCAAAAAAACGGCGATAACGTCGATATATGCGCGCAGAATGCGCACCGCACCTCTGCCGCAGATCAGCTTGCAGAACTCCTCACGCACTCTCTCGGCGGCAATGCCAAAGAGGAGATCACGGCAGGCGTGTATCGCGTTTGCGGTATCCTCGGCAATATCGAAATCCAGAACGGCTGCAAAGCGGATGGCACGCAGGATGCGAAGTCCATCCTCCTCAAATCGCGTTTTGGCATCCCCTACGCAACGAATGACCTTGGCTTGCAGATCCTCTCTACCGCCAAACAAATCGACAAGTCCCTTTTGGGGATGGTACGCCATGGCGTTGACGGTAAAGTCGCGGCGTGAGAGATCGTCCTCGATCTTTTTGGAGAAGGTCACCTGCACGGGGTGGCGGTTGTCAAGATATTCACCGTCGTTGCGGTAGGTGGTGATCTCGAGCTGGGTGCCGTCCACGATCACCGTCAAGGTGCCGTGACGAATGCCCGTTTCAATGACGCGAAAATCTGCAAAGCAGGCTTTCATCTCGTCGGGTGTGGCGTTTGTGGTAATATCCCAATCGTTGGGGGTGCGACCGAGGAGGCTGTCGCGCACACAGCCGCCAACAATATACGCCTCATAGCCGCAGGCTTCCAGCACGGATAGCGCACGCGCGACCGGCGTGGGTAAGGTGATATCAAGTTCCATATGCGCGACCTCCTTTCATTTTGGTCTTTTTATCCGTTGTTCGCGTCCTTGAAGATGTAACGCGCGTTTTTGC
>JAZNYU010000031.1:0-1906 GCA_045594605.1 Eubacteriales bacterium | reverse complement strand
TGCATTTATGCAAGCAGACACCATCGTTCTGACGCAGGGCGGTCTCTCCGTTGTATTTGAGTACTATCACTATTAATCAATAGTATAGCGACAAAAATCGCATAAAAAGCTCCGCGCCCATCGAAAACTCGATGGGCACGGGGCTTTTTTAGTGAAGAGTGAAGAGGTGGATTTACTTCAGTTCTTCGCTGACACGGCGGAACCAATCCAAGAGGGCAGGCTCACTCTCGGGGGATGCCTCGGGAATGTTGTACCAATGTGCCGCACCTGCTACCTCGTAGCCGCCAAAGGGGAACTCCTCAACGGGGGCAAGATAGCCCTCGGTCATGTTGGAATATCCGCATACGTACACCGTTTCGCGCGCAAATCCTGCGGCAACGAACATTTCTTCAAGCTTATTGCCCGTGAGTGTCAAGAGTTCAAAGGGAATAAACAGGAACACGCACGCCTTGCCAACGGCGAGCGCCTGCAGGGGGATGTGCAAGGAGAAGTCCTCGCCGTTCTCGATCATTCTTTCCATGTGGCGATACCATTGCAGCTGACGGAGCACAAAGTGCTTTTGAATATCCTCGGGGGAGTGCGCGCGGTAAGCCGCGGATTGACGTGCGATCTCTTCGCGCACGGCATCAAGATCGGTCATCTCCTTCATCGGGATGCGCACGATCTCATAGTATCTTGTCAGGTCGCCGCACAAGGGAAGTCCTTGCGAAGAATGCTTTGCAAATACTTCAACGGGGGTGGCTAATTCGCGCCCCAAGCGTTCGATCAACTCGTCAATAGGGAGCTTTAAATACAACTGTGGGTTGATATCCGCCGCGCGGCCCTGCAAAAAGAGATAGGGGACCTCATCGGTGGAGAGCTTGTTGAGCTCTGCCAGCCAGTCGGCAGAAATCGAATACGCCGTGTTGACAACGGCGTGGCAAGCGGCAGAGGCAAGAACGCCGCAAAGCTTTCCTTGCTCGTTGCGGAACGCGACCGCGCGAATGGAGCGGTCAATGACCTCGCGCCCCTCGCGGCGGTTGTGAGTTGTCATTAGTTTTTCGGGCAAAATGGCAAAGGATGCGCGCACAGGGCAAGCGCGCTCAATGGCGCGGAGTGCTGTACGTCCGCAAACCTCGCCAACGTATGCAAAATAGTCGGTGTCGATGGGGAGCTCGTCAAGAATGCCCGAGGCAGGCGCGGCGTGGGTGTGAATGCAAGAGAGTGCCATATCCTCGCGCGCAACACCCGTCAGGTCGGTGATCTGTGCGCTCACCAAGCGGTAGGTGTCCTCTCGCAGTCCAATGAGGTCGAGCGAGAACAAAAGAAAGATCTTCTCCCCGTCCACCATTGCGCAAACCTTTGCGTGCAGGTCGTCGCGCACGCCCTCGGTTGCGGGGGAGAGGCGAAAGCCGTAGCCATCAAGATAGGTATATTCGGGGTGCTTGGGGGTAATGATAGCATCGGCAAAGCCGAGGCGGAGTGTCTGTTTCATTGTGTTTTCTCCTTTGTCGTTTCGGAGTTTTGGATTGGGTTTTCTAAAATCATTATACAAAAATACGCCAAAAAAGTCAACACCCACGTCAAAATTTTGTGTCCTCAAGGTCAAAAATCTCACCCGATGCAAAAAAGAGAGTCAAAAAATGCAAAATCATTCTTATTTTAACAGATTATTCGTTGACAGAACGCAAAAAATCATATATAATTGAGAGGAAAGAAAGTACGAAGGGGGAGCAAGATGGAACAGCGTTATTTTGTGGGCGTTGACGGCGGCGGAACCAAAACTGCGCTGGTGGCTCTCACACCCGAGGGGCGCGAGGTCGCCGCGGCGGTGTGCGGTCCGCTCAACTATAACTTTATAGGCGTAGATGCCGCTCTTGGCAATTTGCAATCGGGTATCGCATCTCTTGGACTCCCCGAGGGGAGC
>JAZNYU010000030.1:0-6587 GCA_045594605.1 Eubacteriales bacterium | reverse complement strand
TTTGGTGGAGCGTACGGGATTCGAACCCGTGACCCCAACACTGCCAGTGTTGTGCGCTCCCAACTGCGCTAACGCCCCGCTCCTTGGAACATAAACATTTTACCACACTTTATACCACTTGTCAAGAACTTTTTGCACACGATCAAAAATATTCTTTTCCGCAAACAAAAGGGAACCCGATATTCTCGGATTCCCTTTGTTATTAGATCGCCTGTTGTGTTTTGAGCAGGCTTGTTTTTTTGTTTTGCAGGGTATACAAATTGTAGTAGCTGCCTTTCTTTTTGAGCAGGTCAAAGTGGTTGCCTTGCTCCACGATCTCTCCGTGCGAGAGCACGATGATATTGTCGGCGTGCTGAACGGTGGAAAGGCGGTGGGCAACGATGAGCATCGTACCAATGTTCATCATCTTTTCAAGCGAGTTTTGAATGAGCTGCTCGGTCTCGGTGTCAATGTTTGCGGTCGCTTCGTCCAAAATCATAACCTCGGGCTTGTGCACGATGGTTCTGGCGAAGGAGAGCAGCTGGCGCTGACCGGCCGAGAAGTTGTTACCGCGCTCCAAAATCTGATAATCCAATCCCTCTTCCAGTTTGGAAATAAAGGAATCTGCGTTGACGTACTTGCAGGCATCCCAGACCTCTTCGTCGCTGATGCCTTCCTCACGCAACAGAATGTTCTCGCGAATGGTGCCCGAAAACAGGAACACGTCCTGCAGCATTTGTCCAAAGTGGCGGCGCAGAGATGCGATCTTGATCTTTTTTATATCGATACCGTCAATGAGAATTTGACCTTTTTGAATGTCGTAGTTGCGGCAGATGAGCGAGAGGATGGTGGTCTTGCCCGAGCCCGTAGAGCCAACGAATGCAACCGTTTGCTTGGGTTCAATGGTAAAGGAGACGTCCTTGAGCACCCATTCACCCTCGTTGTAGGCAAACCATACGTTCTTAAACTCGATCTTACCCTCTACCTCGGGCAGATCAATGGCATCCTCGCTGTCCACAACAACGGGCTCCATATCCATAATGGTAAAGATCTTCTCCGCCGAGGCAAACGCCGATTGCAGCCAGTTGAACTGCTCGGCAAGGTTTTGTATCGGGTTGAAGAACTTGGAGATATACATGTAGAAGGAAACGATTACCTCACTGGTAACGATCTGTCCCAGAATTTCGGTGTTGTCGATCACACCCTTAGCACCCAGGAAGAAGAGCGCAAGCACCGAGGATTGGTAAAGGATGAACACCATCGGGCGGAAGATACCAAACACAAACGTTTGCCTGTGCTTTGCACGGCTGAGTGCGTTGTTCTTTTCTCTAAACTCCTCCAGCTTTTTGTCCTCGCGGTTAAAGAATTGCGTGATCTTAATACCCGAAAGGTTTTCGGAAAGGAAGGTGTTAATGTCGGTGGTGCTATCCTTCACACGGCGGTATGCACGTCTGGAGAATTTGCGAAAGATAACGGTAAACAGAACGATAAAGGGAACAAAGCACAACACCATCAGGGTGAGCATATAATTGAGACAAAGCATTGCCACAAGCACACCGAGAATGACGAATACGTTTTTGATGAGGTTGACGATAATGTTGGTGAACATCATCGAAACGCCGTTGGTGTCGTTTGTAACACGGGTAACGAGCTTGCCCACGGGAATGTGGTTGAGCTGCTCGTGCGAAAGCTTTTCAATGTGCTCAAAGAGATCAAGACGGATGTTGGAAATGATCTTTTGTCCGATTTTTTGCAGGGTAATGGATTGCAGGTAGGAGCACACCATTGTAACAACAAGGATGCTGGCGTAAAGTGCAATTCGCAAAAACAGGGGAGTCAGTTCAAAATCCGCTTGCTTGATGTAGCCTTGAATGTTACCGATGAGGTAGGGGCCGATGATGTCGTAAGAGATGGAAAAAAGCATCAACGCCAGCACAAAAGCGAACTGTGCGCCATAGGGCTTGGCGTAAATGAGCAGGCGTTTGACGATCTCCTTGTCAGAGATGTGACGGTCAAAGCCCATCGATTCTTTTTTGTCCTTAATGAGGGCATATGCAACGATGAAGATGATGGAAAAGACGCCCAGAATGCCGCCCGTAATGATGAGCGGATAGTAAGTTTCAAATATCGTCATATTATTTCTCCGCCTCCAATTTCTGCAGCTCTGCCATAGCCTCATAGGAGGGGCACGTTGCCAACAATTCTTCGTGTGTGCCAACGGCAATGATCTTGCCGTCATCAATGTAGACGATCTTGTCCATTTGCTCAATGGTCGAAATTCTGTGGGCGATCAGAATGGTGGTCTTGCCGCCGCGTTCTTTTTGCAGGTTTTGCAAAAGATTCTTTTCGGTTTTGGTATCGACAGCAGAAAGGGAATCGTCCAAAATGAGGATGGGGGCTTTTTTCATCAACGCACGCGCAATCGAGATACGTTGCTTCTGTCCGCCCGAAACGGTCACGCCGCGCTCACCGAGCACGGTCTCATATTTGTCGGTGAACTCCTCAATGTTGTCGCTCACCTCGGCAAGCTGTGCCGCGTATTGAACAGCTTCAAAATCGTTGTTGTCAGAGGCGAAGGCGATGTTGTTGGTAATGGTGTCGCTGAACAGGAAGTTATCCTGCGGAACGTACGCCACGTGGTCACGCAAAGAGCGGATAGTGATGCTGTTTACGTCACGGTCATCAATAAAGAGCGTTCCGTCAGGCACGTTGTAGTTGCGAAGGATCAGGTCGACCAGGGTGGTTTTTCCCGCACCCGTACGTCCGATAATGCCGACGTTCTCGCCGGCGCGAATGGTAAAGCTTACGTTTTTCAGAGCGTCGTATTCGCCAAGGTTGTGACGGAAGGTCAGGTCTCTGAATTCGATCTTTCCGCTCACGTCTGCAATGGGAGTGGCATCCGCGCGGTCTACTACGTCCTGCTCGGCATCAAGCAGCTCTTCAATGCGCTTGAGCGATGCTTTGCCGCGGGAGGTCATGTCGATCAGCTCGGAGACTGCCATAATGGGCCAAACGATAGAGGTAAAGTAGCCGATAAACTCCATTAATTGACCAACGTCCAGCGTTCCACGCCAAACGAGATAGCCGCCGTAGCCGAGAATAACGCAAACGACCGACTCAACAAACAGAGTAACGGAGATGCGGAGCAGGGAAGAGAGCTTTGTGTAATCAACGTTTGCCTTTTCGTTTTCACTGTTTAGCTTTTTAAACGCCCAAAGCTCCTTTGCTTCTTTAACAAATGCTTTAATAACAGCAATACCCGAGAAGCTCTCCTGCGAAAAATCCGAAAGCGAGGAGAACGCCGCCTGACGGGTATCCCATTTCATCATCATGTACTTACTGACAATCAAGGAGACGACCAGCATAAATACCATGGGAACCAGGGCAAACAAGGTCATCAGTCCGTTGACCTGTGTCATTTTGAGGATGGAGAGCAGCCCCAAGAAGAGAGCATCCGCCATCATCATGCCGCCCCAACCAAAGGATTCCTGCACGGTGTCAAGGTCGTTGGTAAAAAGGGACATCAGGTTGCCAACCTTGTTGACCTGATAATAGTTTTGCGAAAGGTCCTTGCAGTGGTCAAACAAACGCAAGCGCAGATCGGTCTCTACCTTGATGCCTGCACCAAAGAAGCAGATGCGCCATGCAAATCTTCCGGCAACCATTGCCAAAATGATGAACATCATCGGTCGGCAGATGTGGTCCAGCACAAAGTCGAAATTAAAGGGGAGTACCTCGCCGACGATCTCCACAAAGCCTGTGTTGATGCCGTTGATCAGATAGCGGTAAAGCTCGGGGATCTCCAGTTGCGCGTAGTCGACCGTAACGAGCGCGATCACACCCAAAAGGAGCAGGTGTAAATACCGTAGGTAATATCGGTTGATTGATTTTCCAAATAACATTGTTTTGACTTCCTTATTATAATATAAATTCTCAATCAAGCTGCAATCAAAAAGTCGCTATCTTTCATATTGTATCACTTTTTATTCTAAAATTCAACTGTTTTGGCAAAAAAACGCCAAAAAACTTTCGCTTACATTCCTATGATTGCAAGAAAGCATTGCAAAAGATGCAAAAAAATTCGCAAAAATGGGTCTTTTGAGTGATTTTTTCTTAAAAAAATGCAAATTTATGAATTTTTTTACTCAAAAACATCGCTCAAAAGGTTGACAAGAGAAAAATCGTGTGGTATAATAGGTGTATTCATATATCTGTACGATTTGATTTCTTTTAAATGGAAGGGTTCCAACCTTGTAGGACGGTAGGGATTCCCATTCGAAAAGGAGAAGTTTTGCGGATAGTGAAACAATATCTAAATTCATAAATGGAGGAAACATTATGAAAAAGACACTCAGATCCATGTTTACCATGGTAATGTGTTTGGCACTGGTAGCAGTAATGCTCGCTGGTTGTTTCCAGAAGAAGCCCGATGACGGCACAACTCCTGGCAAGCCCGCTATTCCTACTACCCCCCCTGCACAAACCACTCCCGGGACCGATACTCCCGGTGGTCCTGTAGACCAAGTTACTTTCAAGAAGGCTGAATACAACACTACCACTAGTGTTATGCCCTCTAACTGGAATGAACTGACCTACGCAGACAACAACGATACTCAGATTATGAGCTACATTGGTTCTTCCTTCTTCGACTATGACTACAAGTTCGAAGGCGACAAGTACAATGCAGACGGCTCCATCAACAAGGCCGGCATCGTTAAGGGTTCCTACACCACCAACTACTCTGCAGCTGTTAAGCTCGAAGACGTTACCTCTCTCGTTGACGCTAAGTGGGGCTACACCACTGAGCAAAAGGAAGAGGGCGGCTACGCTTGGAAGATTACCCTTCGTAACGACCTGAAGTGGGATGATGGCACAGCTATCACCGCTGCTGACTTCGTTTACTCCATGCAAGCTCAGTTGGATCCTGCCTTCATGAACTTCCGTGGTAACACCTTCTATGACACCCTCATGCTGAAGGGCTCTCGCGCTTACTTCTTCTCGGGTGCTCCCATCTACGCTCCCATCGTTCCTGCTTACGAGGATAATCCTGACTACTCCTACGACATTAGCGACATCAACGCTGCTAAGGTTTACATGAACACCACCACCACCGGCATGACTCTTGCTGGCTATTCTCTGGACAATCTGATCAACAACTATGTTGGTTCCGCTGAAGCTAAGGCTGCTCTGAAGGCTATCGCTGACGGCGCTAACGAGTACGGTTACACCCTGATCACCGAGGAAAACCTTGCAGTTGCTAAGGAACTGGTAGCTTACGCTCTGCTGCCCTTCGGTCTCAACTGGGGCGACTTTGATGAGGCTACTCAAGAAGAGCTCTTCAAAGAGACTCTGTTCTACATCTCCGGCTACGGTGATAAGGTAGATTGGGATACCGTTGGTATCTATGACACCACCACTGTTATTGGCGAAGAAACATACACCGCTATCGTTATCTGCCTTGATAAGGCATACGCTCTCCTCCAAGAGAACGGTGAGCTCTCTTACCAAGCTGCTTACTACATGAGCAGCCTGCCGCTCGTACACAGAGAAAAGTACGAGGCTAACAAGCATGAGCCCGCTGAAGGCGCAAACCTCTGGACCTCCACCTACAACTCCAGCCTCGAGTCCACTGCAAGCTGGGGTCCCTACAAGCTCGTTCGTTTCGAGGCTGGTAGTGACTACAGACTCGAGCTCAACCCCAACTGGTACGGTTGGAACATGGAGCAATACAAGAATCAATACAACGTAACTGCTATCAACTGCATGAAGGTTGCTGAATCCAACACCAAGTGGCTCGGCTTCCTCGCAGGTCTCTATGATGATGCAGCTCTTGATTCTGACAACATCAACGACTATCTGTACTCCAAGTACGTAACCTGGAGCGCAAGCACCGGTACCTTTGGTATGCAGTTGTTCTCTGACCTCAACGTTCTGAAGGGCAGCGGCAACAACAACGGTATTCTTGCTATCACCGAATTCAGACAGGCAATGAACCTCGGTCTGAACAGAACCGAGATCTGCGAAAAGATCTGGCCCGGTTCCGCAACTCCTTGTCTCGGTATCGTTAACACCGAATACTACTATGACATTGAAAACTCTCCTAACCTCGAAGACGGTGGTGTTTACCGTCTGAGCACTATCGCTCAAGAGGGTCTGCTCCGCGCTTACGGTTTTGTTCAAGCTGAAGACGGCACTTGGTCCGACGGCATCGATCTCGAAGGCCTCACCCTTGAAGAAGCTACCGCTTCTCTCACCGGTTACAACCTCGAGCTCGCTAAGGCTAAGATGGCAGAAGCTGTTACCATTCTCCTTGCAAACGCAGAAGAGTATGGCTACAACGCAGATGAAAATATCAAGATCGTTTACGGTTCTTCCACTGACACTGCAAAGCAGAGAGAAAGAGCTGCTTACATCCAGGGCGTTATCGATTCTTTGATCGAAGGCACTGCTATCCAGGGCAAGGTTGAGGTCGTATTCGACGCATCCGCTGGCTCCGGTTGGGCAGATGCATTCCGCGCTGGTGACACCCAGATCGGTTTCGGTTACGGTTTCTCCGGTAACCCCTTCGGTCCCTTCTCCATCGCTGGTGCATTCGTAGATCCTGAGGA
>JAZNYU010000029.1:0-9508 GCA_045594605.1 Eubacteriales bacterium | reverse complement strand
GGGGCTTTTTTCGTCAGGTCATAAAAAAGTCATAATGCAGTCAAATGCAAGACACAAAATTGGTGTAATATATAGGGTGAAGAACTCTTTGATTGGAGGACGTGACTTTGTTAGAATTGAAATCGGTTTGGGGCACTTGCGGCGCGGGTGCGGTAAAGGACGTCAGCTTTCGTTTGCCAAACGGCAAGACGTATGGCGTTTTTTCGTCGCGCTATGCCGATGCCGTTGCCCTTTGCTCCTTAATGTCGGGCGCGCGCACCCCCACGGGCGGTGTGATCTTGGCAGGCGGCTTTGACCTGCATCGCGAAGCCCGTCAGGCACGTCGCGGCATTGGCTATCTTCCGCCCGACCTGCTCCCCGACAGCGAACTGACTCCAATTGAATATTTGATGACGGTTGCCGATGTGCGCGAGCTCCCCTATGACAAAACGCTCCGCCGCGCGCATGAGCTGCTGGAACTTGCCGACCTCGCAGACAAAAAAGACTGTCTGATTGCCAATCTTTCGCACGGCGAGGGGCGCATCCTTTGCCTTTTGCAAACCCTTTTGGGTAATCCCGAAATTTTGATACTCTCCTCTCCCCTTTCGGGTCTTACCCCCAAGGATGCGCAAAAAATGCGCGATCTGATCCGCTATTTTAGCGACACGTACACGATTTTCCTATGTACTCCCTCTCCGCAGGACTTGTGCGAGCTGTGTGGCGAGATCATCATCCTGCAGGACGGAGCCTTGAGTGCCATCGCTCCTGCCACTGCAGAGGAGCTGCTCCGAGAGTATTCCACCGCCACCGCCGAGGCTTCTGCGCCCGAAGCATCCAAGCCGCGCAAGCGCACCCGTTGGAGCATGCTGACCGAGAAAAGCGACGACTACGAGGTGCTGGAAAATAACGAAAAGGAGGGCAAAAGCTGATGTTCTCCGTTTACCGCAGAGAGTTAAAGCTCTATTTCCGCACGCAATCGACCTACATCCTGTTGGCGATCCTTTTGGTTGCGGTGGGCATTTGCACAGCGATCCTTGCCCCCATGGGCGGATTGCAGTTCATCCCCGTTTATCTGACACCTGTCCTTTTGACCCTGCTCCCACTCTTTCAAATTTTTGCCGAGCAAAGGCAAAAACGCACCCATTTTGAGGATTGCTATTTTGCAATGGGCATCTCGCCCCTTGCTATTACGGTCGGCCGCTTTTTGGCTGCCTTGACCGTATGCCTGATCCCTCTGTTGGAGCTGGCGCTCCTGCCCGCTCTGCTCTCTGCTTTTGGAAGCATTCCCGTGGGCAGTGTTTACGTCTCGATCCTGGGGTGCGTTCTGCTCATATCGCTGCTTTTGTTGGCGGTGCAAGCCATTCTTTCCGCCATCAAAAATTTGCGCGTTGGTGCGGTGTGCGCCTTCGTCCCATCGGTAGCGTTTTATCTGTTCCACTTCCTTATCAGCCTGCTCCCTTTGGGTGAGACTGCCCTTTCCATCTTAACGGCGATCAACCCCATTGGTCTGTTTTATGCCTTTACGTATGGGCGTTTTCCCGTTGCCGACCTCCGCTCGCTCCTTTTTGGGATCGCTCTTACCCTGACTGTTGGCACGCTTTTGTGCCGCCACAGACGCGGTGATTTCACTCACCCCACGCGCCGCCGCACCGCCATCGCTTTGGCATCGGTCTTGCTTGTTCTCACGCTTCTATCAAGCATGGGCGTCGCTCTTGTTCCCGACCGACTCCTCAATCCCGCAGTCAACAAGTCCGAGACCTTTGCGATCGTCGCCGCAACCAAGGACTACCTCAAAACGCTTTCGGATGACGTAACGATTTACTATCTTGTGGACGGTGGCAAAAAAAGCGCGGATACCGATATGCAGTATTTTCTGTATGAGCTTGCCGAGCTTTCCCCTCGTTTAGAGGTCAAGATCGTCAACACGGCAAAGGAGACCGCTCTCCTAGAACGTTACGGCGCTACGGGCTTGAGCGACCAGAGCTTTATCGTCGCATCGAATAAGCGCCACATTCTGCTTGATTCGGGCGATCTTTATCACTACTACAACGCCGAGCTGCAGGCAACGCTTTCCCCCGTGCAGTACGCCTACTATTTGAGCGCGTACACCAACTACGTGCAAACGCAAAGCTATGGGCAGTATGGCGAGCAAGCCGTCTCCCTTGGCGCACAGCTTTACAATTCGCAAGCAACGGTTGCTTATTTTGACGGTTGCGCAAGACTGACGAACGCCCTGCAGTACGTCACGTCCGACGACGTCCCCACCGCAAAGATCTTTGGCTCGGCGGATGCGATGGACACCTCTTTGCGCTCCTACCTGATAGCGGACGGCTACTATTTCGAAGAGATCGCCTCACCGCTCGAGATCGGCAACGACTGCGACTTGCTCATTCTGCACACCCCCAAGGCTGACGTCACCGAGGCAGAAGCCGCCGCACTTTCGAGCTATCTTGCAGAGGGCGGAAAGGTCTTTCTCATCACCTCCTGCTACTATGCCAATATGCCCAATTTGCATAGCGTAACGCAGGCTTTCGGGCTTGACGTAATGGATGAGCGAAACATTGTGTGCGAGGAGGATGCGGACTATCATTATTCCACCGATCGCCCCGATTACTTCTTGGCTCACATCGCCCCCTGCGACATCACCAAAAGCTTTGACGGTTATTTTACCGTTTTGACGGCTCACGCCATCAAAATTGCCGAGACCGCGCCCGATGGCGTAACGGTCTTCCCGCTTTTGTATACGGGAGAGACTACGGGCTCTTTGATCGTCATTTATGAAAACGGTGAGCAGGGCGAGGAGACGGGTGAGCAATACGTTGCCGCCGCAGTTGCACAAAAGGGCGAGGGGACACTGTTGTGGCTTGCCTCCCCCGAGTCGGCAAGTGCTACGGGATACTCCCTTTCGGCAGGCGGAAACTTCGCCCTCATTGGGGAAGCCGCAAGCTGGATGACGGGCAATACCTACGCGAGCATGACCGTTCCATCAACGCTGATCTCCACCCACAATTTGAGCATTGGCACAAACGGCGTTACCGTTTTGGCAATTCTGTTGGCGTTCGTTCTGCCACTTGCAGTGCTCATCCCTTCCATCGTATATCTCTACAAGCGCAAAAAGCGCTGATGCCCCATAACGATTCCCCTCGCCGTGCACAAATGTGTACGGCGAGGATTTTTTGTCTGTTTTTTGTAATATTCGTCGCCGGATTCTGTTTATTGGGCTAGAGGGACTTGTAACACCCGGGAGCGGGTAAGCTATTTTTGGAAAAAGACTTTACAAATCCCTGCAAATGTGGTACAATAAAACCACATCAAAAATCAAAAGATTGGAGACAAACCATGAAAAGACTGATTGCTTTACTGCTTTTGTTGACCTTTGCCTTTTCTCTGTGTGCCTGCGACGTATCGATGATACAAAACCTTTTGCAGGGCACCACTGAGGGAACCACCCCCGGTGAAGAGCAAACCACCCCCGAGGTAACCACTCCCGAGGCTCCCGAAACGCCCGTCACGCCCGATCTGGTAGACTTCCGCGTGCTTGCCGCAACCAGCGATACATACACGTTTAGCGCAGTCATCAACTCCGAGGACGAGAACGCCTACATTGAGTTGGAAAGCTTCTTTAACGAAGTTCTCGCTCCCTCTCTTTTTGGTGACATCACCTATGATGAGACCTTGCGCGACGTTAACTGGTTTGTTGATGACGAGCGTGCAGGAGCGGATACCAAGGTCTTTAACGGTAGCACCGTCACCTTTGTAGCAGACGGCGAACGTCCGCAGCCCCCCGCTGACGGAACGATTAAAATCGTGTTCTACCACACCATGGGCGAATCTCTGCGCAACGTACTCGATATGTATATTGAAGAATTCAACGAGCTCTACCCCAACATTGTAATTGAGCACAGACAAGTTGGCAGCTTCGACGACGTCCGCGAGCAGATCCAAACCGAAATCACCGCCGGCGACCAACCCAACATTGCTTACTGCTACCCCGACCACGTAGCGCTCTATAACATTGCAAATGCCGTACAACCCTTGGATGAGCTGATCAATTCCACCGAGGTGGTCCACCGCGCCGACGGTACCACCGAGCTGCTTGGCTTAACGCAAGAACAGATCGACGATTTTATTGACTCTTTTTACAATGAGGGACGTGAATTTGGCGACGGTATGACGTACTCTATGCCCTTCTCCAAATCTACCGAGCTTTTGTATTATAACAAGACCTTCTTTGAGGAGCACAATCTTATCGTCCCCGCTACTTGGGATGAGATGGAGGTTTTGTGCGAAACCATCAAGCAGATCGACCCCGACTGCATTCCCCTTTGCTATGACTCCGAGGCAAACTGGTTTATTACCATGTGCGAGCAATTCAACTCCCCCTACACAAGCGCTACGGGAGATCACTTCCTGTTTGATAACGAGATCAACCACGAATTTGTTGCAAGACTGCGCGAGTGGTATAAGAAGGGATACATTGGTACGTCCGAGCTCATTGGCGGTTATTCCTCCGATTTGTTCAGCCAAGGGCATTGCTACATGAGCATTGCTTCCTCGGCGGGTGCAAGATATCAAAACGACAACGGCAGCTGCGAATTTGAGGTTGGCATTGCTTCCATTCCGCAGGTTGACCCCTCCAATCCCAAGGTCATTTCGCAAGGCCCTTCCCTTTGCATCTTCAGAGATACCAACCCCGAAGAGGTGATTGCATCCTGGTTGTTTGTAAAGTTTTTGACCACCAATACGGATTTTCAAGCAGAGTTTGCTCTTACATCGGGATATATGCCCGTTTTGGAGAGCGTTGTGGATCACCCCGTTTACAGAGAGATCCTCGATATGGCAAACGGCTATGAAAACCTGCCCCTGCTTGCCGCCAAAGCCGCCCTTGAGCAAGCGGACGCATACTTTACCTCCCCCGCCTTTTACGGCTCTGCGCAAGCACGCGAAGAGGTTGGCGAGCTGCTCCGAACCTGCCTGACCAGCCCCGCCTGTTCCACTATGGATGGCATCCGAAAAGCCTTTGCGGAGGCAGTTCGGGAGTGTAACTACCAAATTGGTTGGTAACCCCCATCAACACAAAAGAGCAGACACGATTGTGTCTGCTCTTGTTTTTTGTGCGGTTAAAGCGTGATTTTTTGCGAGGCATCTGTAGCGCGCGGCGCGCAGACAGAAATCAGAATAGAACCCTCCCGATAATCGAAAAAGCGAATATCCCCCTCGTTTGCAAGGGCGACCGTATCGATTTTGGAAAGTGCGCGCAAGCCCTCACCAATGTATTTGGCGTATGCCTCTTTGCGCGTCCAGATGCGTAAGAAAGTCTCCTTTGTGGGAGATGCAAGAAAGACTTTTTGCTCGTTCTCCGAGAACCATCGAGTCGCCATTTCGTCGAGGTTGGAAAGGTCGGGGCGGTCGAGGTCCTCGGCATCAATGCCGACACGTGCAGAGTCATCTTCCCCATCTGCGAGGGCGCAAAAGACGTGGTTTTGCGTGTGCGTGATGCTAAAATCGCAGGTGCGTTCCTCAAAATACGGTCTGCCATTCTCGTCGTAGCAGAGCGTTCCAACCACTCCTGCGCGGTGCAAAAGAGAGAGCGCGGAAAGGCTCAGGAGAGCGGCTTTTTCATTCTTTCCCACCTTGTGGCAGGCATCCCAAGCAGAACGCCACTGCGCGGGAATTTGCGCACGCAAAGCTTCGATATCCGCGCCGCACGCCGCACAAAACAGTCTTACCATCGTTTCTCTCTCCTTTCTTTTTGTTGCGAATTTATTGTAACATAAAAGGCGGAGAATGTCAAGAGAAATAGCGCAGCCAAACAGAAAGGCCACCCAAAAGGGGTGGCTTTTCTGTTTGTGCAAAGGCTACGAAAAAGATATTTTTTGCGTTTTGCAATAAGGTTTCGAACTCCCACGGTCTTTTATACTAACGATTGAGTCACCTCCAATCCTCCGGCGAATATCACTCTGATTTGCTCTTTGGATTCGACGATCACGCACTCAATTATCTGTCGAACGATTTGGTCATCGTACTCCATCGGATGGTTCTTAAGTCCATCGAGTATGGTATATATTTCGTCGAGTCGTGACTCTGTGCTTTCACGCTTTTGCCGACTCTCTGAAATTTCTGCAAGTTGGCTTTGGATACTGTTTTTTTCGTTCAGCAGCTCGCTTGCTCTTTGCTCGTCAAACTTGTCTATCTCATCAGAGGATATCGCATTCAGCATAGCATTAAATTCGGCATCAATCTCTGCCATTCGGATCTGTAGACTCAGACTGATGTCCTCGGTTTCCTCACCTCGCAAGCCCATACCGATATGCATCTTCAGAGTTTTCAGCACATCGATATTCTGTTGTGCCGTTTCCATAATTGCTCTCATAATGGCTTCGTGGAGAATGCTTTCTTCGACGGTTGGGGACTCATGGCAGTATTTCTTGCCGAAGTCAAGGCGATTGATGCATCGCCATACGATCTTCTTCTGACCTTTTATTGTCCACGTGCATCTCCGATAGGGAGTTTTGCACTCACCACAGATCAGTCGCTCCGTAAGTGCATATTTGCTTGAGTATTTTCCTTGCTCGGTTTTCGTTCCAACCTGCTTGACCTTGCGTTTTCCTGTTCTTCTTGAGAGTTCCTCTTGAACTCTTGCGAAGGTAGCGGAATCAATGATTGCAGGATGGTTGTTTTCTACATAGTATTTTGGTCTTTGTATTCCATCGTTTACCCTTACTTGTTTCGTAATACAATCCGAGATGTAGGTTTTGTTGATGATGGCATCGCCTTTGTATCTCTCGTTGGATAGGATAGATACGACCGTCGATTTTTGCCACGTTGCATTACCGCTTGGTGAGGGGATGCCCATCTCATGTAGCTTTGCGATAATTCCTTCGATGCTATCGCCTGCGAGGAATCTCTCGTATATCATTTTTACAATCGGAGCTTGTTCGGGATCGATTTCGGGCTTGCCGTCCTCTCCCTTTCGATATCCGAGGAAGCGTTTGTAGTGGAAGCTGACTCTTCCTTCCTTTGCACTTTGTGCCTTGCCCCATTTAACATTGGCGCTGATATTTTCGGATTCACTTTGTGCGATGCTGCCGTATATGGTGATATAAAATTCCGCGCCGGGTTGGGTGCTATGAATGCCTTGTTCTTCGAAGTAAACATCCACTCCGATCTCCTTTAGCATTCTCGTGTATTTGAGGCAATCGAGGGTGTTTCGTGCGAATCGGGAGATTGATTTCGTGATAATCATATCGACTTTGCCACGTTTGCAGAGGCGAATCATTTTATTGAATTCGTCACGCTTCTTGACACTCGTTCCTGTGATACCCTTATCTGCGAAGATTCCTACGAAGCACCAATCGGGTTCGGCATTGATCCTTTCCGTGTAATATCTTTTCTGCACATCGTAGCTGTTTAACTGTTCCTCTTGCTTGGTAGATACTCGGCAGTAGGCAACCACTCGAAGCTGTCTATGTGCCGTTTTTATTGTTTCGGTTGTGCTAACCGTTGGCGGAATAATTCGTACTACTTTTTTAGGTTGTAGGGTTGTGGCTTCCATCGTCCGACTCCTTTCTGATTATTTGATCGTTTGTTAGGATTAAAGCGACCGTTCCATCTTTTTGAAGCATTATTGCTTTGGCTATTTTTTTAAGAAGGTCCGGGGAAAATGTATCAAGGGGTTCTGTTGCTATAAGCTCGTCAATCAGTCTTTGGGTGGAATATCTTGTTGAGTCGATTTCCTTGTATTTTTGAGCCATGCATTCGAATAGTTTCTTTCTCAATGCGGTCTTGTCGATATCGTTGTTATCGAGCATAAAACCGATCTCGTTGTTTAAACGTTGAAGTTCTATGCTCGTTTCAGTACGCCGTTCTTCGTTTGCTCGAACGCTCCAAGGGTTGCTTATGAGCTGATTTATGATGGCGGTTATATCAGCAAGCAACTCTGAATCATCTTTGGCTATCAGCGTTTTGCAACCGTCTTGTTGTTCACAGCTCCACCGTCCTTTGCATTTGCATCTCTTGTCCTGTCGCCTAATCAAGGGCTTTTTGCATTCGGGGCATAACACCGGGATACCGATTTGGAAAATCTCCGCTTGTCGGTCGGTATCTTTTTGAGTGTTTCTCTCGTTTTTGATTTGTTGCATCGCTTGAAAAATGTCGATGCTGATGATTTCGGGATATTTGTCTGTTCCAAGGTATCTTTCGTCCTCGATAATCCGCTTGATTCGGGATTTGTTCCAACTTACCGTGCCGGGCATATACTCGATCTGTTGTTCGGTTAGGCTATTGGCGATGTTGAGCAATGATGTTCCCGAAATGTATGCTTGGCATATCATTGATACGATAACGCTTTCGTTTGGGTGGATGATAATGTTGCCGTTTGTGCCTTGATATCCGTATGGAATTGTTCTGTTCTTCACGCTGATTTGCACCTTCCTTTTTCGTTGATTTCTTCGGTCAGATCTACGCCACCGATAAGGTGGAATGTGATGCTTGTGTTATCGTTGACCGTGATTCGCTCGACGATTTGTTCGAAGAGTTCCTCATCGAATTCGTTCGCAAGTTGATATTCTTCTATAATTTCGTTTAGCGTTTTGAGTGTATCCAACAGCTCGTCATCCTCGTCCTCGGCGAGCTTCTTTTTTCGCTCGGCTCGCAGGATTGCAATCTTATTATTGATGTCGGCAGATTGTGCCGAGTATGCAACCGCATTTAGCACTCCGTTTGTGTGGAGTTTGGAGATTACAAGGTTTCTCGCACCAAGGTCGGCGATCTCCTTATCGATTTGGCGTATCCGTTCGTTGCTTTTACTTGCACGGTTTTGCATCTGTTCAAACTGATGGATAAGCGCTTCAAGTAAGTATTTTCTCTCACCCTTGAGTTTGTACATCATGCTAATGAATGCTTCGTATATCATATCCTCTCGTACACGGCGGTGCTTGCAATCGGTTTCGCCTGAGCTTCTTCCAGAGCATATCCAATAGTTTTTGCCGTTGATTTTCTGTCTGCGGAAGTTCCATCCGCATTCGGGACATTGGATTTTTCCTTTTAGTACAGATTGTGTCCTCTCCGTTGGTGCTTTTTTGGAGCGAAGCATTTCCTGTACCTTTAAGAAAGTTTCTTTACTGATAATCGGCGGATTGCTATTTTCAACATAGTATTGCTGACGCTCTCCGTGGTTGTTCTTTTGCTTATACGGCAGGGTATCCGTTCTGTACTTTTTCTGTAAGACTGCATCTCCCATATACCTTTCGTTTTTCAAAATATATTTGACTGTGCAGTTATACCACCGAGATTGTCCTTCTCGTCTTGGGATGCCCTCTGCGTTGAGTAGGGCTGCGATTTTCTGCAGACCGTATCCTTGTAGGTATAGATCAAAGATTCTTCTGACTACTATTGCTTCGGTTTCGTTTATGGTCATCACACCATTCTTTTGATTGAATCCGAATGCAGGGTATGTGCAGTTGTACTCGCCCGACTCCATTCGCTTTCTGATGCTCCAACGCAAATTCCCCGATATGGTTTCGCTCTC
>JAZNYU010000028.1:0-5109 GCA_045594605.1 Eubacteriales bacterium | reverse complement strand
GAAGAAAAACGTAATGATGAGAGTTGCTTCCGCTCTGTTGGTAGCAGTTCTGATGACAACCTGCGCAATTTCCGGTACTTTCGCTAAGTACACCACAACCACGTCTAGCGATGATTCTGCAAGAGTAGCTAAGTGGGGATTTGGTACTGCATCTATTGAGTTTGAAAATTTGTTTGACAAAGCATACACAAATGTAGCGAACGGCACAGATGAAATGGCTATCATTGCTCCCGGTACTTCTGGTGAAGTATCTTTCCAGTTTGTAAAGACTGGCACACCTGAAGTTGCATACACATTTGTAATTTCTACAGAAGGCAGTAGTTGTGCAGCGAAAATTCAGGCGAATACTAACATCAAATGGTATCTTGATGACGCAGCTTGTGATAACTGGGAAGATCTCTTGGATAAGATTGAAGCTCTTGATGGAGATAAGCAATATGCTCCGAATGAGCTTCCTGAAGAGTTTAACAATAATCAGTCTCACAAAATTGCTTGGAACTGGATTATTGACGGCAATGACGCACTGGATACAGAATTGGGCGATCTTGCGACAGCTGGTGACCTCGTAGTTACTCTTAAAGTTTCCATCACCGCAACCCAAGTCAACTAATCTCCCCCTAACACTAACGAATAAAAACCAAACGCAAATCCCCCCAAACCCACCGTGGCTTGGGGCGGGGGGATTGCAAAAAACCAAAAATCACACGATTTTTGGTTTTGCAGGGCAATCAACTCACACAAGCTTGATTGCCGCGCAAAATCAAAAACCAAATACTGACGAAAGGAGAAAAACACAGTGGATCCTAACGAATTTTACCAAAATACTGCATTGGACTATGACAGTGGTTACGGAGACCTTGACGAGCAAGCGCAAGCCAAAAAGCGGCGCATTGCTTTAGTTGTCACCATTGTGCTGTTGCTCCTTTCTTCTCTTATTCTCCTCGCCTTCCGCCTTGTCAAATACGCGCAAGAGGATGACCGCGAGGTCGCCTTGGAGGATGGAAAAGACACCGACGTCCACATCTTCTCGGTGCATTATCAAGGTGCCGATGGCGAAACTCTTATTCAAAGTAACAACGGCGATAAGGTCGTCGCCCCCGGCGCACAGTCGTCCTACGTTATTCGCCTGCGCAACGCCGACGAATACGCCATCGACTACGCACTCGAGCCCAAGGTCGTTTTTTCAACCCGACATCAAATCCCCCTGCAGGTCAGAATGTACGATGCACAGGGCAGATACCTGCTTGGCTCCGAGAGCGAGTGGGCAACCCTGCAAGATCTGCGCGCCCTCACCCACACGGGCACCCTTGAAAAAGCCGAGGCTGCCGAATTCGTTTTTGAATGGATGTGGCCCTATGAAAGCGGCAACGACGAGCACGATACCATGCTCGGCAACCAAGATAAGGACATCGGGCTTGAAGTCTCCTTCGCTCTCCACTCGGTAGCCAATACCACCCTGGAGGACAACGGCGGATGGGACGGTCACCCCGACCACGGCAAGAACATCGTTTTGGCGTTCATCGCGCTGGCACTCCTGATCGGACTCATCATCCTCATCGTTTATATCATCAAAAAGCGCAAAGAAGCACTTGCAAACGCAAAGGATGAGCTCCCCGAAGTCGAGCAAACACCCGCATACGAGCCCGCACGCGCAGTTCCTTACGTTGCGCAAGTCGATCTGGCAGTCCTCGACGCCAACTTCTCGGGCGGCGCCGTTATCAATTTGGTATTGCTCAAGCAAATGGGCATCGTTCCCATTTCGGCAAGTGGCATGCATGTTGTTGCAAGCAGCGGCTACCGCTTAACAAAGACCTTTGTTGTTATGACACAAAGCATTTCTCCCGAAGCGAGAAAGAGCATCATCGCCGCAGGCGGCGTAGTATTGATTACACCCAATTGAGTTTAGGAGCACACCTTGAAAATTTCGTTCAAATCGGTCATCCGAATTTCGGTTCTCGTGCTGCTGGCGGTTCTTGTCGGTGTCAGCATCTACTCGATCAACGCCAGAATGCTGGGAGGCAACGCACTGCCAATGCCGTTTGGCTTTGGCATGACGGTTGTCCTCTCGGGCAGCATGGAACCCGAGCTTTCGGTTGATGATCTGTTAATCGTTGCACCGGCAGACACATACGAGGTCGGTGACGTAGTCGTTTTTCAAACCCAGCGAACCGCCGTTGTGCATCGCATCGTCGCCATCAACGGCGAGGAAGTCATCACACGCGGCGACGCCAACTCGAGCGATGACGAACCCATCACCCTGCAACACATAAAGGGTAGGGTAGTTTGCGCGATCCCGTTTGTGGGGCTTATCGTCAACCTCATCAAAACCCCCGTGGGAACGGTGATTCTGCTCGGCCTCGCCTTCTGGCTTTTGGAGGCGTCCTTCAAAAAGGAAAAAGCGCAAAAACAAACCGAGCTCGACGCCATTCGCCGCGAGATCGAAGAACTCAAAAAAGCAAACGAGCAACCCAAACAAGAACCCACACAACCCAAGGAAGAACCCAAAGAAGAACCTAAAGAAGAACCTAAAGAAGAACCCAAACAAGACTAACCAAGAAAGGCGGTGTTACTATGAGAGACCAAAAATCGAATACAAAAGCACCGCTTCTGTCTCCCATGCACATCGCACTTTTACTGTTGTGCGCGGTTCTGATCTCTTCCTATGCTATCAGCGGGCTTTACGCGCGCTATATCAGCAAAGATACGAGTGGCGACAGTGCAAGAGTGGCAAAATTCTCCTTTGAGGATGATCTTGCTGAAAAGTATAAAGAGATCCCCGCCACCTTTGCCCCTAATGAATCGCAAACAATAGAAATTGAAATCGAGAACAAAGGGGAGGTCACTCTCCGCTACGTTGTCACCTTTGAAAATCTGACGGGGAATCTCCCCCTTCAGCTTAAAGAAGGAGATGGCATATCCGGCGAGGTCCAAAGCAAGAGCAAAACCACGTTTTCTTGGACGATCGAATGGAATCAAGACGACATCTCGGTAGACCACGCAGGAAAAATGGATGTTGTTCGCATTGTTGTTGCAGTTGAGCAAGTAGATTAAGTATATATAAGGAAGAAACGGTAATGAAAAAAATGCAGATATCAAAACGAACTTTGATATTGATCATTGCTTTAATTGTGGTAGCATCATCCATTGCAACGGGTGGTGTTATTGCAAAGTATGCAAAAACGCTAAGGAATGATGAGTCACACGTTACGGCAAAGCAGTTCTATTTTGAAAGCGACTATCTCGTTGAAACCGTAATTGAAGGAGCCCAAGGCTCTTATCACCTGAATTCTACAATTGAGAGTGTTTCGTTTAACCTCTATAATTTTCAGCGCGAGATGTGCGCTGATCCCAATTGTCAAGATTGCGCATTTACCACGCAGGTGGATTGTGACTATACCGTCAACGTTACCTCGGATGATCTTACCTTTACACTTTCGGAAGATCAGTTTAGTGCTCCTGCAGATACAAAAACCACGCAAACCGTTACGTTAAGCGGTCTCAAACCGGGGCATAGCTATCAAGTATCCGTAACGGCAAATGGCGGATACACCAAAACGCTCTACGCCACCTTTTCGGTTGACAAAGAGAATCACGGCTTTTTTATGAACGTCGCTGAAACCGAAACCTACGTCCTTTTGACCGTTTGGACGGAGCGATACAGTACAGGTTCGATAACGGTCAATGTCCCCGAAGGACTGATTCCCGATGCCACAGACCCTATTTTAAAAGATATCGAGAATTATAAAACGGTAGACGACGTAAACAAATACACAGAATTTAATTTTACAGATGCAGGTAGTTTTCAATCCGCATCATCCTCGCGGTCCTACCGCTTTTTCAAGACTGACGGCTACACAGCCGGAAGTTTTACAGTAAAAATGGGAGATGCCTCGGCAGAGGTGAGTGATATTCCTTAACTTTTAGAAAGGATATTTGATAAAGATATGCGATCTATCATGTATCACAAAAAGTCAATACTCATCATTTTTATCGCAATTTGCATGTTAGCGCCTTTTATTGGCGCATTGCCTGTGGCGCATGCGGCAGATAATACCGATGATGTTCAATATGAATATATTTATCTCGACTTGGCAGCCGGCAATGTAACTATTGACGCAACAAGCTACACGGGCTTCGTATTTGTAAACGGCACACAAACAAAAGTTACGGGAACTCATTCAAGCGGCAACCATTATTACGTCTATCAATCTACTGCTGCGAACCGAGCGACAACGGGATTGGTTGACGGCAGCGATACCTTAATTTTGCCAACGTATGAAAGAATGACGTATAATGGCCAAAGTTGGGGCGATTATATCACCAATAATACCAATCCCACAGATGTTGCTAATAATTGGACAACTTCGGCACAAGCCGTAGGAAAAGAATCCACCCCCTATCATATCAAAATAACCGGTGGCAGTACCTATAATGTTGTTATTGACAATTTGTGGTCAACAGAAAATAATCCAAGCACGTCGCGTACTACCGGCGGTATTGCGTTTATCCCCGCTTCGGGAGGAAAAGCAAATATTTCTTTGGTTGGCGATAGCCGTTTTGGCAATATTCACTATGCAACTGGCAGTCTCACAAATGCAGAGATATCATTTTCTAATGGTGAGAAGACAACTCTCGCCTCTATGACGGTAGTCAGTTACGACGGAAAAGAAAATCACTACAACTCTGTTATTGGTAATAATGATGGTTCAAATGACTCTCAAGGAATTGTTATTAACGGAGGCATTATTTATGCCGGTGCAAGAACTAAGGAAGGATATACAAAATCTGGGCAAGTAGACAACTGCTCGGCAATCGGCGGTGGTGGTAACGGAATAGGTGTTGTTACTATCAACGGCGGTAAGGTAACGGCGGTTACCGCTTCTACCGGGGCCGCGATCGGCGGTGGAATTGGAGAAAGCCAAGCAGGCGGTGTGGGATACGTTACAATCAGAGGCGGCGAGGTGTATGCCTATAACTTTGGTTACGTTACTTTTAATGGTTCAACCCCCTATACTGTGCCGGCTGCAGCGATCGGTGGAGCAAGCTCTCGTGATAAAGTAGGCGGACTAGGAACGGTTACAATTAGCGGAGGTAAGGTCTTTGCATACT
>JAZNYU010000027.1:0-1520 GCA_045594605.1 Eubacteriales bacterium | reverse complement strand
GTTTGCGGTGAAGGACTTCTGCCCATGAGAGTGGGCAACACGTGGGAATATGTCTCCAACCACAAAGAAGACTCCCTCTTTGTCAACAACCGTCTCACTGTTACCTACGCAGACGAAGATCATGTTATTCTTTCTCGCTTTATCGAAACAGAACGCATTTCCTACGACCACGACTCTTGGCTGGATATGATTATGCAAATTCGCTGCGAGTATTGGCAAGAAGGGGAAAATGGCGGAGAATTGATTGCAGACGTTTCCGATGCTTGTAACCGCGCTGAGAAACTTGCCAAAACGCCTATGGAAAAGGCACACACCCGTGCGGCTTGCTCGGTTGCTCGCCGCATTATGGCAACAGATCCCACATTCAACAAAAATCACACCGCAACCGGACATTGGAACTTTTTTGCCCGAGAAGACGTACAGCAAAAAGAGGGCATTGTTTCTCTTGCCGGTCGTAACGGTCGATACTCCTTTGAGTGGAAGGGCGTCGGCGGTAATACCGATGCGCACCCGTTGCTCTTCAATGATATCATCGGTATCCTGCAAAATGCGACCAATTGCATCTGGTCGGACGAATGGCGTGTAGGCGGTGAGCCGACAGCGCGCTTCGAGCTTTGGGGACACTATCCCATGGTTACCAAAATCACCTGCACAGCCGCAGAACCCATCACAACCAAGGCAGGCACCTTTGAGGATTGCATCAAGCTCGAGCTTGATATCAGCGGTCTTGAAAAGCAACCGGGACTCACTTACCGCGGCGGCAAAAAGGAATACTACTTTGCTCGCGGTGTGGGCATTGTGCGCACAGTTAATGAATACTGCGAGGGTACACGCAAGGCAATCTATGAATTGACCTCTTACACAGGCACGGGTGAGGGCTACATGCCCATGTGCGACGGAATGCTCCGCCATTATGATGGCATTGATTTTACAGACGGTTACGTTGGCGCGGCTGACTACGAATTTGTGGCGGACCCCACCGACGGACACATTGTCATTTTTGCGGACCGTACGGGTATTCGCAACCTGCCGCCTCCCATCAGCCGCTATGCCTCTGTTCACGGTGAAACCGTTGAGGAAAACCTTTGGAAAGAAGGTAAAAAGGACGAGAGTGCTATCCAGCATCATCTTAACTCTTTGCGCCTGATGATGCACCATCTTGGTCGCACACATCGCTCGCGTTGCACCCCCGAGCAGGCAGTTGCTTGGTGGAAGCATCGTGCTGCACTCATCGAAAGCTTTGGCGAGGACGGGGAAGTTCCCGAAGGTTGGCTTGGCACCTATGCAGATTCTCTCTTGATTGTTGCGCTTGCATCTTTCGGGTGTGGAAAAGCCGAGGAAGGCTATGCACTTCTCGAGCGCGTATTCGAGCTCTATCCCAAATGGCTCGCGCTCCCCAAGGGCGCAGAGCTTGCCCTCGATGACGGACACATTTTTGGAGGTATCAAGCTCATCAAGGGCGAAAAGATGTTCCGCCTGCCCAACGGAGAGAAGGAATGGGGCGTGCTTAACAGTATGCT
>JAZNYU010000026.1:0-2371 GCA_045594605.1 Eubacteriales bacterium | reverse complement strand
GATCCGACTTCGGCAAAATCCTGCGAGGAGAGATAACCCATACAGAGCGAGCAAACAAAGGAAAGCACAAAGATCGCGATGAGCGCGGGTTTCTTGAGTTTGCCGGCGAGGATGCAGAGGACAGCATCCATAATGCCGAGTCCGGCAACCATAAGACCAACGAACACAAATGTTCCGCTGAACACCGGGGGAGCAACGGCAAGTGCCGCGCTCTTGCTCTGCTTGTGTGTAAGCATTGCAAGAATTCCGATTCCCGCAAGCAGGAAGCCTATCGACTGAACGGGGAAGAACATTGCGTTGAGCGCTTCAAAATCGCAGATACCGAGAGCGTAAAGCAGCTTCCAGATCGCCTTAAGCGCGCCCGCGCAGGTGACGTTGATCGTCCCCGCAGCAAAAAGTGCGAATGCACCCTTGCTCATTTTGTTGTAAAGATCGCGTTGAAGAATGACGGCGGCTATGGCGAAGAATAATACGGGGATAAAATCCACAAGCGCCATAGAAACAGAAAAATCATTCATTTCTGTATCTCCCTTCGTTTAGTTCTTCTTGTTGAGATGATAAATGGGGAGAAGCGGGATGATGATGGGGGTCTTGTTTGCATACTCGTTGTAAGCGGGATCGTCGCCGTAGCGAGCCATCTGACGCTTCTCAAGACGCTGTGCGCCGTTGAACATTATGTAAACGATTGCAATGTAAGCGATAATTGCCATGATCCACTGGCCAACGGTCTTGTATGCGGTGATGCCGCTGATGAACACGCCGGTCCAGAAGGTGATCTCGCCAAGGTAGTTGGGGCAGCGAACGATGCGGTAAAGACCCTTGGTTGCTACCATCGAAGGATTTTCCTTCTTCTGTGCCGACTTCTGCTTGTCTGCGACAGATTCAAGAACGAGACCGAATACCGAAACAGCAAAACCGATAACGGGAACGATGAAATCGGTCATCTCTTCATTCGCATAGCGGAAGAGCATGGGGCTGACCTGCGCTACGTAAAGAGCGGAAACGAAGATCCAGATGGTTACAAGAACGAACACGGGCATCTTCTTTTCGCCGTTCTTGGCAAGGGTGTCCTTTGCAACGTCGGTCTTCTTGAAGGTCGCGTTTTTGAATTCACGAACAAGAAGGAATCCCGAAAGGCGCGCGCCGTAAGCAAGGAAGAGAAGCGCCTGAACAGCTATGATCCAGAGGGGAGTAGCTGTGGGATTGATGAGCGCCATAACGAGGATCGCAATTCCGCCGCCAGCGACAGCAAAGCCGTAGCCGATCGAGAGGAAGTAAACGAATTTATAAAATCCTACAGCGCACATAACTGCGCAAACGATATAAAGAATACCGAGAAGATCCCAGAACATTTTTAGTTCTCCTTTCCGAAGTAGCTCTTGATGTATTCAGCGAAGCTCTTTTCGCCAACCTCGGTGTCACCGACAAGGTTGTGGCTGAGAGTCCACTTGGAGAAGAGGATAATGTCGTGCTTGCCCGCTTTCTTGATTTTGGGGAGGTTTGCAAGGATGCCGAAGAGCCAAATGGGAGCCCATTTGATCTTGAGGGGCTTCTTTGCAGCATCAAAGCACATTGCAGCCATTTCCTCGTAGGTGTAGGTTTCCTTACCGCCGACGTTGTAGGTTACGTTGGTGTCGTTCATGTGCTCAACGATGAATTCTGCAAAATCGGGGCAGTAAACAACGTTTGCCTTGACTCCGCCGTAGCCCTTGAGAAGCTGCATCTCGCCCTTGTCAACATAGGGCTTGAATACCTTTGCAATGTCGTAGAAATAACCGGTGGGACGGTAGATGACCCAATCCATCTGCTGCTTCTTGATCTCTTCCTCAACGAGGAACTTTGCGTGAAGCATGGGAACCTCTTCTGCGCCCTTTTCGTCGCAGGAGATAACGGAAATGTAGTTGAACTTCTTAACGCCCGCGCGCTTGCACTCCTCGTAAAGGTTCATGTTGCCCTTGTAGTCAATGTCGTAGGATGTGAAGCGAGTGGATGCTCCCGTGAGACCCATGGTGGTGATAACAACGTCAGCACCGTCACAGATGCCCTTGAGTGTTTCGGGATTGGTAGCGTCGATAGAAACGAAGGTGTATTTGCCCTCTGTTCCCTCGATAGCTCTTTCCTTAAGGTCAGCGGCTACAACCTCGTAGCCCTTGTTGCAGAGAACCTTGAGAATTTCTCCGCCAAGATTGCCGAATGCGCCTGCAAGTAAAACTTTCATAATGGTTTCTCCTTTATTGTCAAAATTATTTCTTTGCTTTTTCTTTGGAACGCTTGTCGTTGATTATCTTCATATGTTCAGCGGTGACGAGCTCAACGCCGTTTTCCTTTGCCCAAGTAACGCATCCCTTGAGTACGGTGGGAAGGAATACTC
>JAZNYU010000025.1:0-8215 GCA_045594605.1 Eubacteriales bacterium | reverse complement strand
CGTTTCACGCAGTCGGAAGTGATGGAAGCATACCGTTCCGCCGTATTCTACGCTACTATCGTCCTTATCTTCGCCGCAATCCAAAAGAAGTCCCCACACGCATCCTACGCGGAAGGTGTAATAGGTTCTGCCGTTCATTGTCGGGATGTAATTAGGCATATCCTCGGCATGAATACCGCGGTCATCGTGGTTGCCGCGTGCAAAAACAGCAGGGCATTGACCTTTTGTGACGCCCGAGGCAATTTTGCAAATGGCGTTGAAGTTTTTAACGTCGCCACTATGGTTGGGAATATCTCCATTGAGAACGAGCAGATCCAAGGCATCCCCCCAAAAGCGTCCTGCGGCAACAGGTTCTGCTACAAGGTTGTGCGCATCGGCAATATGATAGACGTTGATGTCACCGCTATCCGGAACAGGTCTGAAAGTTACGGTCAACGTGCGTTCATCCTCGCTTGTGGGATAGTACGGCTTGCGTTCGATCATCTTTTTATAAACGACCGTATACTCACGCGCCGCATCCAAAACACTCATGGGGAGTTCAACCTTGTGCATATTGGTGTTGGAGCGCAAAATGCCGTTGCAATCGTCATAATACACCTTGTTGCCAACCTTTACCCACATAATGACCTCAGCATCAAAGGGAACAAAAATGTTGTAGTTCTTACCAACCGCAAAAACGGTGGGGTATGCAAGCATATATTCAGGTAACATAACGTTTCTCCTTTATGGTTTGTCTTTTTTCTCGCGCGATGGAGTTCTCATATAGTCGGGAAGCTCTACCTTATCGCTAAAGTAGCGATCCCAACGGCTATGACGGCGACGTTGCAGGATGTATGCGATCACAACGTAAGCGGTAACGCCCAGCACAAAAAATACGATACCGGCAATCACGGCACGGTTCTCAAGCCAGGATCGAATGGCGCCAAGACCGCTGCCGATGGAGCTGCGCGAGGCTTCTCCTGCAGTATAAAGCGGGGCAGTGCCAAGCACCTGTCCGTTATACAGAATTGCCACGTAACCCACAAATTGATCCTTTTTTACGGGGGCTTCCAACTCCGTTTCAGTCAAACGGATGCTATAGGTAATATCCTTTCCTAACTCAAGTCCTTTTGGCAGATATGCGTACAATGAATCCTTTACGATTACGTCAAGCACAGATGCCGTATCCGAGATGGAAACGTCGATCGTACAGATTTTTGTGTTGGGAGTGAGAATTTGCATATAGGTGTAAGATGCAAACACCCAGTCGACCACGCGGTTGGCAATGCGGTAACCGAATTCAATGCCGTCCATCTCTTTTCCGCCCATTACCACGCAAACATAGGTCTGATCGTTTTGCTTAGCAACGGTAACAACGCAGTTGCCGTCTCTTGTGGTGCTGCCGGCACTCATGCCGATGCACTTTTTGTTGTAATACTTTTGATCCTGATATACGCAGATCAACTTATTGTTGTTGTAAACGTTTTGCGACTTGAGAGAGGAAAAATACTCAAACGAAACGGTATTGCAAATTGCCATATAGTAGGGGTTTTGATAGGCGGCAAGTGCAATTTTTGCCACCTCCTCGGCAGTGGTACGGGAACCGTCAACAATGCCCGTAACATCCTCAAAAACGGTGTTTTTGAGCCCCATAGCTGTGGCGCGCGCCTGCATTTGACCGACAAAGGCATCCACAGATCCCAAAGCAAGTGCGGCAAGAACGTAGAACGCATCATTGTAGCTGCCGCAAATGGCGGCGTACAGAAGGTGATCAATGGTCGTTACTTCGCCAACCGTCAACTTCAGGCTTCGACCGTGCGAGCGCGGAATGGCATCGTAAAGTGCTTCTGTAATCTCAATGGACTGTTGCGAGTATGCTTCAAATCGTTCGCAAAGCAAAAGTCCTGCCATCATCTTTACGGTCGAACCTGCGCCAAGCAGATAGCTTTCATCCTTGGAGCAGACCACGCGGTCGCTTTCCAAGTGCTTGAGATAGACGGAGGAAGCCTCATCCATTTGGGGAAGATTATTCTCAGCAGCCAAGGCGGAAAAGGGAAGTGCGCATAACAAAAGGAGAAGCGAGATCAACAAGCAAACGATACGAACACAGGTACTCTTGCGCATTTTCTTCTTCTCCTTTCTTGGGGTTATATCCGCTCGCGGGCGGTTTTGATGTCTTCCTGAATCTGTTTTTGCAGAGCTTCAACGCTTGCAAACTGCCGTTCAGGGCGAATGAAATCCAAAAATTCCACGCGGATCTCTTTTTGATAAAGATCTCCTTCAAAATGTAAAAGATAGGTTTCTACGTTGAGCGGTGCACCATTGTCAACGGTCGGGCGCGTGCCAATGTTTGTCACACCAAAATACTGCGCTCCATCTATCGTGCAACGCGTCAGATAAACGCCACGCGCAGGAATGAGCATTTCATCCGGCAAGGTTTGGTTAACGGTAGGGGTACCAAGCTTTCTGCCCAGTGCTTTGCCATGCTCTACGGGAGCACTAAAGGAAAAAGGCGTTGTCAAAAGCGCGTTTGCTTCTTTCATTTTGCCTTCTGTCAGCAAAGCGCGAATGCGTGTGGAGCTGACCGTATCACCGTCAAGATAAATGGGTTGAACCGCGATAACGGGTTGGGGAGCGAGGAGTTCTTTCAGGAGAGTATGCGTTCCTGCGCCGCGGTTACCAAAGCGGTAATTATAGCCGCATACAGCTGCCTTGCAGGCACATTCACCGATCAAAACATCCTTGACAAAATCTTCGGGCGAGAGCCCTTGCAGAGCCTCAAAATCAGCCACAAAGGCAAAATCCATGCCCTCGTCGGCAAAGTACTGCAGCTTTTGCTCAAGGGTTGTGAGATGTTTGGGGGGATTGGAGGATAAAAAGTCGGCAGACGGACGCTCAAAGCAAAGCACACCGCATTTGGCGTTTGGCATCCGCTCGGCTTGCAGTTTTTTGGCTTCGCGCAAAAGGGCTCTGTGCGCAAAGTGAACTCCGTCAAAATTTCCGAGGCAAAGAATGTTCGCCTCGGAAATCGCATTTGACTGTTCTGTTTGAAACGAGATATATTTGACTCGGGGCATACTCAATCCAATTCCAAGTAGCATTTTACCAATTCGCGCATCAATTCATCGCGATCAATCTTGCGGATCAGGGCACGCGCGTTGTTGCAATTGGTAATATAGGTGGGATCTTCGGAAAGCAGGTATCCCACGATTTGACCGATGGGATTATAGCCCTTCTCGCTGAGTGCCTCATAGACCTCTTTGAGAACAGCGCGCGCATCCACGCTCTCATCCGCACCGACGGGAATCTGTTTTTCGGAATTCATAAAACATCCTCCTTGTTTTAAAAAACTCATCTCTGCTATTATTATAAATGATATTGTGCTCATTTTCAAGTCTTTTTTGTAAAATATTATAAAATGTAGCATTTTTATTGACGAATTGGCAATTTTTATGTATAATAATAGATAACTATGAGAGGGAGGAAACCAAAATGAAGATCGTTTTTTTAGATGCCGCCACAATTGGCGATGATCTGACCTATGAAAGCTTTAAAGAGTTGGGCGAAGTCGTCGTTTATCCCACCACTAATGAGGAAGAATTTGAATCCCATATTGACGGCGCTGACGTTGTTGTGATCAACAAACTCAAGTTGAACGCCACCAATCTACCGGTAGCAAAGAATTTAAAGCTGATCTGCCTTGCCGCAACCGGCTTTGACAACGTGGACCTTGATTACTGCCGCAAAAGCGGGATCGGTGTTTGCAACGTGGTGGGATATTCCACGCAAAGTGTGGCACAGCTCACGCTTTCCATGGCGCTCTCACTTTACACACATCTTGACGAATACACCAATTTTGTACGCAGCGGAGAGTATACGCAAAACGGACTTGCAAACCGCCTGACACCGGTCTATCATGAAATTGCGGGCAGAACGTGGGGCATTGTTGGCTACGGCAATATCGGCAAGCAGGTCGCTCGAGTAGCAGAAGCGCTTGGATGCCGCGTATTGGTTTACAAACGCACGCCTGTAGTAGATGCGGAATGTGTAGATTTTGATACCATCTGTCAAAAATCCGATATTTTATCCCTGCACGTACCGCTCAACGAGGCGACGAGAAATCTTTTGGATGAGGCGCACATTGCCATGCTGAAAAAGGATGCGATCGTTATCAACGTAGCGCGCGGCGCGGTCGCCGATGAGGCAGCACTTGCCGAGGCGATTTTGGAGGGTCGTATTGGCGGAATCGGTGTCGACGTCTACTCAAAAGAGCCTTTTGATGGGGAGCATCCCTTCAACAAAATCAAGCATTTACCAAACGTTCTACTAACTCCTCACATGGCTTGGGGAGGCTACGAAACGCGCGTGCGTTTGCTTGATGAAATCAAGCAAAACATCGTTTCTTTTTTCAAAAATGAGCACAGATGCCGCGTAGACTGAAAAAAAGCAGTCGAAAAGTGAAATATTTTGAATTATTTTTGCAAATCTATTGCATTTTTGTCACTTATCTGTTACAATATAATCTGTAAGTTTATGGTCAGAGTGCCGGGCTAACACATCTTATTTTTTCAGCCGTTTAAAATGTGTTCCGGCAGCGGACAGGGGTGTCCGTTTTGTTCCATGAATATTTTTTCTTTTAAAGGAGTATTTATGCGGAATGAACAAAAACGTGCTAATCCGGCTGAATGGTATCTGCAAGTCTTTTGACGGGGAGACCATTCTCGATCACATCAACCTGGAGATCCACAACAAGGAGTTTATCACTCTGTTAGGTCCTTCGGGATGCGGTAAAACGACCACGCTTCGCATCATTGGCGGCTTTGAAACGCCTGATGAGGGTGACGTATTCTTTGACGGCAAACGTATCAACGATATTCCACCGTATCAAAGACAGGTCAACACCGTTTTTCAGCGATATGCGCTTTTTCCTCACTTAAACGTATTTGATAACATTGCCTTCGGTCTGCGTATTCAAAAATGTCCAGATGCACAGATCAAAGAAAAGGTAAAGGAAATGCTGGCACTTGTAAACCTGCGCGGTTTTGAGCGCCGCCGTGTGAACACCTTGTCGGGTGGACAGCAGCAACGTGTTGCAATTGCACGTGCGCTTGTCAACCAACCCAAGGTGCTCCTTTTGGACGAGCCCTTGGCAGCGCTTGACCTCAAGCTGCGCAAGGATATGCAGAATGAGCTCAAAAACATTCAGCACCAAACAGGCATTACTTTTATATACGTAACTCACGACCAGGAAGAGGCTCTCTCTATGTCCGATACGGTCGTTGTTATGGCACACGGAAAGATCCAACAGATCGGCACGCCCACCGACATCTACAACGAACCCATCAACGCGTTTGTTGCCGACTTTATCGGTGAATCCAACATTGTTGACGGCGTTATGCTTGCAGATTACCGCGTAAAGCTTGCAGGTCACACCTTTGACTGCGTAGACGGCGGATTTGAGGCAAACGAGCCTGTTGACGTAGTTATCCGTCCCGAGGACGTTGACGTCGTTCCCGTGGAAGAGGGAATGCTCTCCGGCCTTGTTACGGGCGTTACCTTTAAGGGCGTTCACTATGAGATCATCGTGGACGTTAAGGGCTTTAAATGGATGATTCAAACCACTGATTTTGTGGCAGAAGGGGAGACCATCGGTCTTTCGATCGATCCCGATGCATTCCACATTATGAAAAAATCCGAGTTTTCGGGTATGTTCGGCGACTATTCTTCTTTCAGCGACGAGCTGGAAAAGCTTTCGGATGCCACGGAGGAGATAGACGAAGAATGAAAAAAAGATCCTTTTTTGAACATATAGCCACCGCGCCGTATGTTTTTTGGGCTTCGATTTTCATCATCGGCCCCTTGCTCGTGGTGCTGTATTTTGCGTTTACGAATCAAGAAGGGAAGTTCACATTTGAGAACATTCTCTCTCTTTCCTCCTATTCGCATACCTTTATCATGTCCTTGGGCTTTGCACTCATCGCAACCGTTATCTGCCTCTTGATCGGTTATCCTTTGGCATATTGTATGTCGAGGATGTCCGAGCGCGCACGCAATATTTTGACAGTGCTTTTGATGCTCCCCATGTGGATCAGCCTCCTGATCCGCACCTATTCCTTGATGGCTCTGCTTGATAACGGCGGACTCGTCAGTGGCTTTTTGACCTCTCTCGGGTTTGAAAAGCTGACCTTTATCGGTACCGAGGGCGCGGTTATTCTGGGTATGATCTATGACTTTTTGCCTTATATGGTTCTGCCGATCTTTACCTCGATGAACAAACTTGACGTACGTTACCTCGAGGCTGCCGCAGACCTTGGCTGCAATAACCGCAAAACGCTTTGGCGCGTTATCCTGCCTCTTACCATGCCAGGCGTTATTTCGGGCGTTACGATGGTCTTTGTACCGTCTATCAGCACCTTCTACATCTCCCAAAAGCTGGGCGGCGGTGTATTCGACCTTTTGGGCGACACCATCGAGCGTCAGTTCCAAAACGCCGTTACATACCACACAGGTGCCGCCATCTCCTTGGTTATGATGGTACTGATCTTGCTCTCTCTTGCTATCATGAATAAATTTTCAGACAGTGGGGAGGACATTATCGTATGAAATTTCTCTCTAAATTTTACATCGGCTTGATCTTTTTGATTCTTTATGCGCCGATTTTGGTCGTCATCCTGTTCTCGTTTAACGAGTCGGGGAACCTGAGCTATTTCAGTACCTTTACACTGTATTGGTACAAGGAGCTCTTTGCCGATAGCGAGGCTTTGGATGCCTTGAAGAACTCGCTGATTTTGGCGGTTACTTCATCCATTATCGCCACCGTGATCGGTACGCTTGCAGCATTCGGAATTTCGCGTGCAAAGAACCGTTATTACCGCCAAGCAATGGAATCGGTCGCCAACATCCCTATGATGAACCCCGATATCGTAACCGGTGTTTCGATGATGCTGTTGTTTGTTGGTGTTGGGGCAATTGTAGGCGCCAAGAGCACTCTGGGCTTTTGGACGATGCTGATCGCACACACCACCTTTAACCTGCCTTACGTTATTTTGCAGGTACTGCCGAAGTTCCGGCAAATGGATAAAAATCTGACAGAGGCTGCTCTCGACCTTGGTTGCACGCCTATGCAGACGTTCTTCCGCGTAGAGCTTCCGTCCATTATGCCGGGTATCGTTTCCGGCCTTATGATGAGCTTCACGCTCTCTCTTGACGACTTCGTAATCAGCCACTTTGTCAGCTCTCCCGATTTCAAAACATTGCCTCTTTACATCTACACACAAACAGCGCATGAGGTCAAATTCAGCATGTACGCACTGTGTACCTTGATGATCATTGCCATTATGTTGCTTCTGATTGCCGTGAACGTGGCAGGCTCGATGGGAGAACGCCACGCACTCAAAAAGGCGCGCAAGGCATTGAAGGGAGGCGTAAGATGATGAAAAAACACATTTCACGACTTCTTTTGGCTTGCATTTTGATGATGCTCTGCATGGGTGCTCTTGCATCCTGCGAAGAAAAAGACGAAACGCTTACGCTTTACGTTTACAACTGGGGCGAGTATATCTCCGACGGTTCGGACGAGAGCGTAGACACCAACGCAGAATTTGAAAAATACTGCAAGGAAGAGCTTGGCATCACCGTTAAGGTCAACTATTCCACCTTTGCAAGCAACGAGAGTATGTATGCAAAGGTTAGCAGCGGTTCTGCTAAATACGACGTGATCATTCCTTCCGACTATATGATCGAACGTATGGTCAAGGAAGAAATGCTCGCACCGCTGGATCTCTCCAAAATTCCGAACTATCAGTATATTGACGATGCCTTTAAGGGCGAGAACGTCTATTATGAATGTGACTCCGCAGAAACTTATTCTATCCCATATTTTTACGGCATGATTGGCATCATCTATAACACATCCATTGTTAAGGAGAACGAAGAGAAGATCGGCAGCTGGGATCTGATGTGGGAGGAGAAGTACGAAGGAGATATTTTGCAATTCAATAATAGCCGCGACGCCTTTGGAACAGCGCAATATAAGCTTGGACTCGACGTAAACGACGAGAATGAGGATAACTGGAGACTGGCGTTGGATGAGCTCTTGAAACAAAAGAAGTTCGTTCAGGGCTACGTTATGGACGAGATCTTTAACAAGATGCAACGCGGTTCTGCCGCAATTGCCGCATACTATGCAGGCGACTATCTCTCGATGTACGAGGATAACGAGGATCTCGCGTTTTTC
>JAZNYU010000024.1:0-26533 GCA_045594605.1 Eubacteriales bacterium | reverse complement strand
CGGTCATCTCGTAAGCGTGACGGACGTCGCCGTGTGTTTGCATTTGTGTCAGGAAGGTGGTGAATTCCAATCCACGTACGAAAACAGCGGATTCCTTCTCCTTGCCGATCTTGTGGTAATCGGTGCGGTAGTAAGCGTAGCCGGACATATCGAAGGACATATACGGCAGACCCGACAGACCGCAGTTGACGGTTGCAAAGAGCTGGTCGTCAAGCTTTACGTAGTCGCGGGATTGGTCGCCCGACCACATATAGGGGTTACGCTGCGAGCCGATGCCGCCGCCACGTACAAAGACCATAAAGCCGTCCTTGAGTCCCTTCTCGGCCTTGAGCTCGATCATCTTTTTGTAGAATGCGGAAATGAAATATACAGGGTATGCGTGGTGCTCGGTGCCGGGAGCGATGAGCTCGGGCTTCTTCCACTTATAGTGCGTTTTGGTAATACCGATCTGCTTTTCGCCCTCGGGCATAACCTCGCAGAAGTCGATCTTAACGCCATCCATACCCATCTCGATCATCTCGCCCCAGATCTTGCCAAAGTACCAGTCAACGGCTTCCTCATTGGTGATGTCGAGGTAGTCAGCGGTCTTGATGTCGTCAGAGCCGCGAACAACGTCGGGGTTGTCACCGGTGCCAAGGATCCACGGGATACCTGTGGTGTTCTCGCGAAGAGTAACGGTGCCGTCCGCATTGGTCACTTCAACGTCGGCGTGAACGCGGTATTCGTCCTTGTAGCCGATGGTGGTGTCGTAAATGCCGCCTACACGAATGTAGACCATTGCGCGCATGCCGTGATCGTGCAGCCACTTGATGGACTTACGCAGATCCTCTTTGTTAGCGCGGCTTTCGTCGGTATCTTCGAAGCACCGTGCCCACTCGCGTGCTTCCATGCTTGCGGCTTCGGGCTTCATATCTGCGTTGATGTAGTTGGTCATAATGGTCTTGCAGCTGCTACCACCGGGGTTGCCCTTGGGACCGCTGTTCATCAGCTCGCCTGCATCGTTTCTGACATACTTGCGAACAAAGGAACCGTCTTCCTTCTTTTCAAAGTAGATCTTCTCTGCTGCGCGTGCAGCCTCGTCAAGCGTGGTGACGGGAACGTATTCCTTGCCCGATGCAACATAAAGATCCTGCCAGTTTTCAACTGCCTCGAGGGACTCGTACTTGTAATCCTTCTCGAACCAGCAGAAGTCGGGGGTGTAGCGGCAAAGGTGCATACCCTGCATCCAAGGAGTGGGCATGTATGCGTGACCTGCCAGCTCGGTGTAGCCCTGCAGAACGTCTGCCATGCTACCCGTGGGATAGAAATAGCAGTCGATCTCGCTCTCGCGAACGGAATAGAACCATTCGTTCTCAACAGCCTTGCCGAAGTCAACGTTGGCTGCCTCGTTGCGGTTGAAGAACATACCGCCGCCGCGTGTGGTAAGGAAGGTAGGAATGACCACGTAGGTGGTGCTGGAGTTGTTCCAACCGTCGCAGGTGCGCAGTTCAAATGCACTGCCGCGCTTGTTGAGCGCGTCAAGGCGCTCGCCGCCACCGTAGATGGCTTCACCGTTCTCAAGAGTACCCTTTACGATCGTTCTCTTGCCCACGTAAGCGATGTCGGTCAGCTCGGTGATGACCTTGCCTGCGGGGGTGCAGAACTGCAGGGAGAACTCCTTACCAAGAGACAGAACCGCAGAGGTTCCCTTCTTCTCGGTCAGGGTTACGCTATTTTTATTTGCAACGACGGTGAGCTTTTGTGCTTTGCCCCTCAGTTGCTCGCCCATGAATTGAGCAAGCATTTGGCAAGCGCCCATATCGTCGAATTTTCCATCTTTACTGCTTTGCAATCTCCAACCGTGAATGCCCTCAAAGGTCAAACGGAAAGAAATGCCTTCGGCATTGACAAAAGTCAACGCCTTTGCGGATGCTTTTACATCCTTAACAGCCGCGCCGCGACTAACCTTGATATCGCTTTTGCAGGGTGCTTTTTTCATAATTGCAGTTTCCTTTTTGCTTGATAAATTTCCTCACTGGAGAGGATGCGGACAGTTATACCGTCCCTTGCTCACATTTTACCATACAATTGCATTTTTGTCAATCTGTTACCAAAATTTTGTTGCGTTTTTGCAACTTTTTTCGCACACGTGGTGAAAAATCCCATATAGAAAAATGACAGAAGAATCTGTGTAATTATCGTATCACACGTTCCAAAAAGCGAGCAATCATCTTTCGTGCACGCGGGCTCCTCCCTACGCCGCTCGCGGCGTTTTCCCTCCTCTCGGAGGATGGCTCATTATAAAGACAGCCTGTGGCTTTTGTTCTGCGCGGACCAAGACAGCACCATCGGGGCAGCGCAGTCTGCGCAGAACAAAATCCACACGTAAAATGGAAGAAGCCCACCGATTTTCTCGGTGGGTTTCAACCTTATATTGGTTTGTTTCAAGTTTAGCGAAAACTCGAATTGCTTTTGAGGTGTGGCTTTTGTTCTGCGCGAACCAAGGCAGCACCGCCGGGGCGGCGAAGTTTGATGCAGAAGGCGGGATCGACCACTCGTCGCCGTACAAAGGTACGGCAGAGAGGTCGAGCGCGACTAAAAAGCCACACATAAAAATGGAAGAAACCCACCGAATTTCTTCGACGGGTTTCAACCTTTTATCGATATGTATCGATTTTAATAAAATCAGGGTTGCCACTTGAGTGTGGCTTTTGTTCTGCGCGAACTGCGACAGCCCCGAATTAGTTAGCTATGCCGGAGTGTTCAATACCCTGTACCAGGAAGTTCTGGCAGAAGGCGTAGAGAATAACCAGCGGCGCAATGATCATAAGACCACAAGTATTTCTGATTGCAGTCTCATAAAGCGTTTGTCCTGCATATCCCAGCTTCAGGGACGGAGGAACCTTACCAACCAAGTCAACAAGCAGCGTGTTGGATGCCGTTGTTTCGATGATCTTGCCAACGTAGAAGTCGTCGGTCCACTGCCAGCAGAATGCAAACAGGAATACGGTTACCATCATGGGGATGGAAAGAGGCAGAATGATTTGAATAAAGGTGCGGAAGGTGCCGCAACCGTCCATGTATGCGGACTCTTCAAGCTCATCCGGAATTCCACGGAAGAACTGACGGAGCAAGAAGATATACAAACCGTTCTTAAATGCCAGACCGGTAGCCGAAAGCAGCATCAAAGGCAGATAGGTTTTTGCAATGTTAACACCCGTCTGCTTGAACTGCATAACGATGTCGTCGCCGTATTCGTCAACGCCGATGACGATCTGCTTGGGCAGAACGTCAAGCTTGCCAAAGAACTCGGCAACACCCTCGCCAAGATCCTTAATGTTCCAGTCGAAGATCTGGATTCCGCCGCCCTTCAAGAGGCGAACGATACCGAGAAAATCGAAGTTACGGAACTCAAGATACATGGAGTGCTGCAGCGTTTGGTGAGGAATGATCATGGTGATCATAACCAGAACGAAAATGAGATTGCGGCCGCGGAACTTGAATTTTGCAAATCCGTATCCAATCAAGCTACAAATCAACATTTGAATAACGGCTGCGGAGAAGGACAGCAGGAACGTGTTACCAAGTGCTTTCAGGTATCCCAACTCTTTTACGATCGCTACGTAAATATCAAAGGAGATGTTCTTGGGGATCAAGCGTACGGTTACGTCGATGAAGTCCTGGGGAGCCATGATCGAGCTGGTGATCTTACTGATGAACGGGAAGATAACGATGTAGGAGATACCTACCATCAATACCAGCTGGAAGATGGTGATTGCAACCTTTTGCAAAAAGTAGAAGGAGAGAAACTTCGCTTTCAGTCTGTCTTTAAGCGGTGTACGATCAAACTCAACGCGGATCTTGTTCTTTGTTTCGCGTTTGACTCTCGGCTTATTTTCGGTGTTTTGTGCGTTCATTTTTTCTCCTCCTTTCTTAATCGTTCTTACGTTGATAGAATACGAAGCCGGACATAACAGCGGCAATCAAGGCAACTATCAAACCAACAATTACAAAGTACATCCATGCCATTGCGGTACTCATTTCCTGATATTCACTGTATACCTTTTGTACGTATACCATAACGGGGTTGCTCTCGGTGGTAAAGGAGTCGATGATGGTGTAAATACCGTTTACCAAAATCATCGGGCTGATCATAGGCAGGGTGATCTTCCAGAAGGTCTCCCAAGCGGTTGCACCGTCGATCTTACAGGACTCGTAAATAGCCGGCGAGATGGACTGCAATGCCGCCAAGAAGATCAGCATCTGTACACCGGAGCGGTTAACGATATCAAAGATGTTGTTAACCATGTCGGTAACGATTTTAACGAGGTCGGTACCAACCTTCATGTTGGCGAACAGAAGTGCCAGGTCGTCAGCCGATACCAACGTTTCTTGTGTTTTACCGGAACCGTCATCAATACCCTCGCCGCTTTCCATATAGTCCGTCAAAACGTCCATTGCAGCAATGCTCTCCATAATACCTGTAGAGAGAACAACGGGAATGAAGAAGATGGAACGGAAAACTGCTCTACCAATCATTTTGGTGTTGAGCATGATTGCCATAAAGAGCGAGAAGATCAGAATGGCGGGGATGTCGATCGCCAAGCTTCCCAAACCCTTAAGAAGGATTTGGGTAAACTCGGGGTCGACTTGAATTGCATTTTTGTAGTTGTGAATGCCTACCCAAACAATGCTGTATGCGCCCTCTTTACCAAAGACGATTTGGGAAAAGCTGATTTGAAGAGACTGCCAAACCATGGGCAGGTAGATAAATGCAAATCCGATCAGAAACGGAAGTACGAAAAACCAACCTGCACGTGCCTTGCGGCGATCGAGAGAGGCAATTTTTCTGCGACGGCGCTTTGGCGCGTTCAGTTGTACATCATTTGTCATAACGCATTGCCCTCCTCTCAATCGTTGTAGCGAATAACAACGTATCCGCCGCTGGGAACGGTGTACAGCGTGCCGTTGTAGGTAACACGAACAGCATAACTGTTGTAGTTCAGAATAATGGTCTTATAAGGAGTCTTTTCAAAGGTCTCGGCGTTGCGGTCACCGTAGGTTACGGCAACAACGCGATTGTTGTTGGTGGGTTCCACCTCAACAACCTCTTCCTCTTCCTCCTCAGGGTTTTCTACCTCACCCCAGATGTACTCTGCGGTAAGGGTCTCTACGGGACATGCAGCAAGCAGATCCTGTTGGACCTTTGCCAGATTGATGGTCTTTTTGATAACGATATCAATGTTGGGCTTATCTGCAAAGTCTACAAAGTACTGACCGTCAGCCTTGTAGTATTCGTAATACTTACCACCCTCTTGGAAGTTGGTGTCGAAGTATTCTTCTACCGCATCCTCAACGGGATGGAAGAAGTACAAGTCACTTTCGGGATTAAGGTAATCCTTGCCGGGAGTGATAGTGTAAAGCTCACAGCCTGCAACGATGTCTGCAATGTAGTTTTCTACATTTTGAATACGCGCTTCACAGTCGGCAACCAGAATGGCTCTGATATCTTCCTTATCATTGTAAACGGGAGTGGTCTTGATCAGCTCCAGTGCTGCTGCCATCTCATCCAGAATACCTTCGGTTCTCTTCTTGATATCTGCAAGATCGATGGAGCTTTGTGCCAGGAACATAGTGACCTTGCGCAGCTCTGCAAATTGCGATGCCGTTTGCTCGATAGCGCTCGTGTAAGAAGAATTGTTACCGCTATCCAGCAACGTGGCAATGTAAGCAGGAATAACACCGGAACCACCGCCTACGCTGGGCAGGGGGTTGTTGTTATTGTTCAAACGGTGAGCAAAGTAAGTCAGGTCGTCGTCGTATCTCAGCTTGTTCATGTTTGCGCCGGAGCGAACGATCCAAACCTTGCCGCTATTTACGGTCACTCTCTTTGCAATCTCTGCATTGATAGCCTCAACCTCTGCTTCCATCTCCTGCATGGTCAATTCTGCATTGTAGAGCAGGTTCCATGCCTCGGCAGCAGCAACGGCTTCGCTGGTATCAAAGTTCGATTGGATCTCGTTTTGATCGAGAACTGCGTCTTCCAGACGGTTTGCGATGTCTGCCTCAAGCTCATCCAAGTCAAGGATACGCTCGCCAACCAGGAACTCGTGGTTGATGATGACCTTGGTTTGAACGTCCTTGAGAACGGTGTTGAGTTGGTTGTAATACTTTGCAACGTCCTCGAGCCAGATGTCGTAACGGATGGAGTAGTATTCCATCAGGAATGCATCTTCCTTCAATTCAGTGGTGTTCTGATAAGAAAGGATGAAATACAGACCTGCGCCGTTTTCGATCGCGCGAAGGATTGCGTAGTTGACGTCACCCTCTTCGTTGAGAGGTGCACCCGCAAACTGAACGTAACCGTGCAGTACCGAGCCAACAAACGGAACGGTTGCACTGGAGATCAGGTAACGGCTGGAGTCAAGCTCAACGTTCAGAATGTGATCTACGTAAGCCCAGGTGTAAGCGTTACCGCCATCGGTCATCAGGCTATATCCTGCCTTTTGAATATCCGCCAGAGCTTGCTTTGTGAATTCCTTGCTCTGCTCGCGGTTATAAGGATCGTCCTCGTCAAAGTCGGAGTTCAGGGCGTTGCCCAAGGTGCTGACCGACATGGTGGAAAGACCGTACTTCTCATAATTGGAGATGAGCTTTTCGTAGAACTTGCTGTAACGCGCAGGAGAAATTGCCAGCTTGTAGAAGCCAACAAAGTCTTGAATAGATGCGTCGTAATAACGGTAGGACGTATAACGGTTATCCAGCGTCTTAACGGCATCCTTCTTCAGATTCATACCATCAAAGGCGGAATCCATTTGTACGTAAGCAAAATCAAAATCAGGATACAAGCCAATGTGCGAGCCATCGTTCTTTGCGTTGATCTCTCCTGCCTGGGAGACGAGCTCCTTAAAGCCGGAGGCTCCGCCAACGTTCTTTTCCCAATTCAAGTTATAGGGCATGGTGGAATACATACCGCCGTTTGCAAAGCCCGTCATCTTGAAATTGATGTTCTTAACGTTTCTGGAGGGATCGCTCAGCTCGTTGTACATCGTCATAACGTTTTCAAACGTTGTCAGAGGTGTCATGACCCATACGGGAATGGTTGCAATGGTCTCTCTTGTTTCCAGTGCACCAAACACCTCGATGTACAGAGGAAGATCTGCTTCAATATCCTCTTCGGTCAGTGCGGTGGAAAGCTTGCCGGATTTTGTTAAATAATCGCGATAAGCCTCTGCCATGCCCAACCAAGAAGCATTGTAGTACTTGTATGCGGGATTGGTTGCTTTTCTTTCGGTAGCGAGGGTGTCATCGGTCAGCATTACGTAATGGAGCGTGAAGCTACCGGTGTACTTTCTATCCGAGCTGATGCCAATGCTTTCGGCACTGCTTGCGATCGAGCCGGAGAGACTGTAAGTGTCGCTTGCCTTGGGGTTGAAATACGGGAATACGGTGCTATAATTGTGCAATGCACCGCCGTGATAGAGCTGCAGTCTTGTAAAGGAATCAGCCGCATCAACAAAGGCTGCGTAGCCGCGTTGATAAGAAACGACCTTGATTGCATCCTTCTTTAAGAAGATGTTTCTTGCTTCAAGATCCTCTCTGAGCTTTTCCTCGGTCTTGACCGTGCAGGAAACAAGCTCGGTGATCATAATATCATCGCCGTTTTCATCCTTCATACCGGTGGAGTAGCTGTACTCGTAGAAGAGCTCGCTTGTAACAACACCGTATACGGGATAACGTACGGCTTTGTGGAACTTCAGACCGATGAGCTGGTGGTATGCGAAGTCCTCGCCATAAACGTAACCCAAAAGCTTTTCGGTGGAGTTGCCCAGCTCGGCGTGGTCGAACAGAGCGCCCGAGCCATCCGGGAAGAAGGTGTAGTTCTCAAGCGTCTTGGTTCCGCCGTCCTCGGTATCAATGGTAACGCCTGCATTTTTGTAGTTGCCCGCGCCCATGTAAGGAAGAACAGTCAGGTTTTGGAGCGTATAGGTAGCAGCGTCGTAACGCAGACCGTTACAAGGCAGACGAACCGTCAAGCCGTTTTCTTCATCAAGATAATACTCAAGAGCCATCTTGAATACGGGATACTTTTCATCCTGTGCTACGTAACCGGTTGCTTCGTGGTCCATATCCAGTTGCTCAAAGGTGTAATCGGGACAGTAGGTCTTGATCCACGCCTCACGTCTGAGCGTATCGGCAACGTTGGACATCTTATCGTACCAGGACCAAAGAATGGGATAAACGGTTTTGCCGTTTTCATCGGTGTAGGTCTCACCCAGTGCAGGATATCTCTTGATCATTTCCATTCTCATACCTTGAGACATCTTGTTGGGGTTGTACTCCTGCCAAGCATTGATGAACCATTCAACCGCCTTACCGCCCTGCTCAAACTCAAGAGCACCGCCGGGTTGTGCGGCTTTTCTGATGTTGTCCATAATGTTGGTTTGGAAGCTTTCGTCAAAGATCAGCTTGGGGATCAACTTTCTGCCGTCCTCACGACCGATGATGTATTCCACGCGAACACCGCCCTTGATCAGGTTTACGGTGATCTGGTCGTTCAATGCTGCATCGGTGTAGCTGTAAAGCTGCTTGGAAGTCCCCGTGGTATCGGTAAAGGATACGATAATTTGGGAAAGCAGCTCTTGCTTTGTGGTTTTGGAGCCCTTGGAAGCCGCAACGTCATAGGGGTTGGTGAACAGAATGTTCTCGGTGGGGAAACCTTCGCTGTCGGTCTCTACCCATGCAACCTCACCGCTGCGTCTGTCAACCCACAGCTGATAGTTACCAACAGTACGCATCAGCTCCATGGTCATGAGCTTTTCAAAGGGGTTGTTGTAAACCTTTGTGACGTAGTCCTTCAGCGCCGTCGTTTCTTCCTCTTCGGTATTCGCCGGAGCGGCAGAGACCTGAACGGTAAACAGTACGCTTAAGGTGCTCAGCACCATAACGATGGCCAAGAGCGTTGAAAGTATGCGTTTTGTAATATTCATATTTTTCTACCTCCTATCCATCGTTACGCTCGGTACTGAATTTCTGTTACGATGTTGGTTACCAGGCTGAGCAGCTTGGAGAGCAGCATACCGAACAGAAGCACCAGGAATACAATAAATGCCATTGCGACAATTGTTGAAAGAATGATAATCAGGTTTTTGAAGAGAGGATAATCGTGCGTGATCATTGTTCCGAAGAACAAAAGCATGACTGTCCAAACAAAGGCGATGCCTATCAACAGATCGACCAATTGCACCTCACTCAAGCTTACCCAGTTGGAAGCCAACGTTGCGGGTGCAACAAAGAGGATCAAAGGCAGGAGCGAATAAGAGGAAGCAATGAAGATATCCTTAAAGCTTCCCTCACCCTCAAACAGAGTGGTCAAGCACCAGTTTGCAAGTACAAACAGGAACAGAGGAACCAGAATGGAAATTGCCTGCGACCACAGTGTGGAGGTTGCGCCGGTGGGATTGACAACGTATCCCTGACCGATGCCTTGGTAGAAGAACGAGAGGATGGTGAGTGCGATGAACACCAAGGATGCGCGAACAGAGCCGCGTTTCTCGTGCTTCAAATCGTAGAAACCGTCAAACGGGTGGAAGATGACGTAGAAGCCGTAAATAAGCTCTTCCCAGAAGCGCTTTCTCTCCCGTCCGTCGGTGGCAACGCGTTTGTTGACCTTGGCTGCCCAACCGAGGAATTTGACGATGAGAACGATGAGAACGATGATCAAAGCAACGATCGGCAACAGCCAAACAGACATCCATTCCTTACGAACCATTTTGTAAGATTCGGACCAGTTTTGGGTATCGTATGCTTTTTCGTAGTATTCGAGAGCCTCTTCGTAGTCGGCGCTGCGGTAAAGCGCATTACCGATACCAACGTATGCGGCGTCGAAGTTGGAGTTTCTTTGCAGAACCTTCTCCCAACATTGAATTGCGTAATCGTAGTCGAGCGAGTTTTCTGCCGCGATCGCTTGAATCAGCATGTCGCCGTACTCGGTGCGGTTGTAAATGATCAAGCTGTTGGAACCCGAGTCGAGAATGAGCATCTTGGTTCCCTGATATGCAATCGCACATACGTTAGAGATACTACCCAGCATGGTACCCGTGTCGCCGAATGCAAACAACAGGTTGCCGTTAAAGTCGTAGGTGTAGATCTTTTCGCGCTTGGTATCTACAATAGACCAAGTCTTTTCGGGACCGGTTGCAACGTCTACCAGAGTAGAAACGCCGCCGCTGGTTGAATGGTTGATCTCACCCGCCGGAGGCCAGAAGCCGTTACGTCTCATGATCTCGTCACCCGAGGGGTTGAGCATCTTAACGGGCAAGAACTTACCGGTGCGGTCTTTGCTCTTGATCGCGCTGGCAACTTCCTTTTCTTCAATACCTGCGGTGGTAACGTAGATAAAGCCCTCTTCGCTGATTGCGATGTTGTTATAAATAACGGAAGTTTTTTGTGCACTTGCTTTTCTTTGTGCATCGGTCTGGAAAGATCTCCAAAGGATCTCCCATGCAGAAATGGTAACCGCCTGTGCACCGATGAAGCCAACGAAAGCTCCCTCGGAGTTCATAACGATGATACCCTGGTTGGTGGAGGAAGAAACAACGTAGATTCTGCCGTAGGGGTCAATTGCCATTGCAACCGGCTTGTATGCCGCGTTGTCGGAGAGCAGTTGGCTTTCGGGCGGGTCGATAATCTGCTTGAAGTCATGCGTCTTTTTGTCAAACTCTACCAAACGGTTGTTACCGGTGTCGCATACCCAAATGGAATCGTCGGTAACGAACACACCTTGGGGGGCTACCAATCTGTCGTTGTTGCCCGCACCGTTAAAGAAGGTGGTGATGTAGCCTTGGAACTCGAAATAGCGGTTGAGAATCGCGATCTGGTTGTTATCGGTGTCAGCAATGTAAATGTTGCCGTCCTTATCCGTAATCATATCCTTCGGATTCTTCAGGTCCATCGGAAGTCCCATATCCGTATAGACCAATGCTTGCTCTGCAGAATAAGCATCGGGAGAATACAGAGCAAAACCGTCGATGGAGTAGGTGTAGGTCTGGTATGCCGAGGAAGCACCAACGCCTACCGTCATTGCGGATACGACCATTGCGAGGCACAATATCAGCAATATTACAGATGTAAACTTTTTCATATTGTCCTCCTTTAGTCTTTCATACCGCTCGAACCCATTGTTTCAATGATATTCGACTGCGAAATAACGAATACCGTGATAGGTACCATCATCATCAATACGCCGGATGCAGATGCCGCACCGGAACGCTTGATACCGCCGGCCATGATCTGACCGATTGCGTAGTTGATAGATTTGAGCTGCTCGGAATAAATGTAAATAGACGAGCCTTGGTTCCAAAGTCCTTGGAACGAGAAGATGATCAGTGTCAGCCACGCGGGCTTAACCATAGGCATTGCGATCGTCCAGTAGGTGCGGATCTCGCTCGCGCCGTCAAGACGTGCACTCTCCAATACCGTATCGGGAACGGTAGAGTCCATATGTTGCTTCATCAGGTACAAACCAAGGGTTGCACCCCATGCGGGAATGATGATTGCCAGGTAGCTATCTACCAAGTGCAAAGCCGTCATGATCATGAAGCTGGTGATACCGCCGACGGTGGAGGAGAACATCAGGGACGAACGAATGGTTTTGAACACGAGCTTGCCGCCGGGGAATTTGATCTTTGCCAGTGCGTATGCGCACATGGATGCGATAAACAAGTGTCCAAACGTACCCATGACCGTTGTGAATACCGTGTTGAAGATGTAACGGGAGAAAGGAACCCAAGAGTCATTCATCAAGGTAAACAGGTCGGAGAAGTTTTTGAGGGTGGGCTGTCTTACGAAGAATCGCGGAGGATACATCCACAATTCATCCAAGGGCTTGAATGCCTGAGAGACTGCGTACACCATAGGAAGGAACATAAATACGCCCAGTATTGTGAGTATAACGGTGATACCGGCATCACCGCCCGCAGAACGGGATAATACAACTCTATGTCGTCTTGTTCTTAATTTTGCCATATTACGTACCTACCTTTGAGGGAGCCTTGGAGACGACCTTGTTTGCAAAGATCTGAATTGCAAACAGCACGGTGGCAATTGCGGATGCGTAACCGATCTCGTAACGCGCTCCGCCGTAGTCGTCCAAATGGTGGGTGATGGTGTGTGCCGCATAGTCAACCGACGGGAAACCGCAAAGTGCGGTTACGATACCGCCAAAGCCGAATGCACCGGTGATAGACATGATCGCACCGAACATCAACTGCGGCTTCATGCTGGGCAATGTGATATACCACAGCTCTTGCCAACGGTTCTTGATACCGTCAACGGCACCCGCCTCGTAAAGCGAGCGGTCAACGCCCTGCAAACCTGCAATAAAGGAAAGGAAGGACGTACCAAGAGATGTCCAAAGAGCAACAACGATACACAGGGGCATGATGTAGTCAGCATCCTTAAACCACGCAATCGGGTCGGTGATGATACCAAGCTCCAAAAGAGTTGCGTTGACCCAACCGTAGGTGTCGGCGTCAAACAACGTACCCCAAATGGTGTAGATACCACCCGAAATAGAGGGTGCGTAGAAGATCAGGGTGATGATTGCACGAATGCGGGGAGGAAGCTCATTGATAAACCAAGCTACCAGGAAGGACATAATGTAGGAGGAAGGTCCTACGATTGCCGCAAAGATCAAGGTGTTCTTGCAGGCGATGATGAAGATATCGTCTGCAAAGAACAGATTGATGTAGTTTTCCAGCCAAACAAAGTTGGGCCATTGGAGCATGTTAAAGTCGGTAAAGCCGACAACAAAGGAGAGGATAACGGGACAAAGGGTAAAGAGCGAGAAGATCACAACGTAAGGAAGGATCATAACGTAAGCAATCCAGTTGCGCTTCATTTCTCTCCAGGTGTAATCCCAGTAAGAAATGTCTTTTCTGGCAACGGCTTTTTGCACTGCTTTTTGTTTTGCCATTTTCTGCTTCCTCCTTTGTTAAGATTTGGGTGCGGAAACTCTGTAGGAGACGTACGCATTTGCGGTATCCGTCAGAGCCTCGGAAATGAAGTAGAGCAGCTCTTGCTCGGTCAGGGACGCGATCTCGTATCCACCGCTGCCGTCCTTTGCCTCGGGCAGAGTTTGCTTGTTAACGTTTACGTAGTAGGATGCTACGGTCTGCTTTTTGCCGCTGACCTTGGTGATCTCCTTGGTGGAGTGACCGTCGTACTTGGTTGCCAGCAGATCGGCAAACATTTGGGATGCGATTCTCAAGTTGTCAACGTTTTGGTTTACAATACCGTACATTGCCTGTCTGTAGATCTCGCTTTCAGGATTGATCAGTCCTCTCTCCTCAAGCACGTCAAGTGCTGTGCGGATCTGGTCGGATCTCTTTTCTGCAAGCGTGCTGCCAAGCTCAACCGTTTCCAGATTGAACTCTTGACGCTTACGGGTAATTTCTGCGTTGATGGTGTTAACGTAACGAAGGAGCTCGGTTGTGGGATCCTTGTCATCGTTGTATGCTGCCAGGAATGCGAACTGCGTGTGGCGGCCTACGTAGTAGAAGCCGGGGTAGTTTTCAATTGCAAGCAGGTTATCAAATTGCTTTTCTACCTCAACCAATTCATCGGCGGTCCAAGGCATGCTCTTGAGTGCCTCTCTGTTTGCCGTTGCGTGCTTTGCAGATTCACCCATGATAGCAACCATTTCGTTTGCGTAGGTGGTCTGTGCTTCAGCACCGGTGTACCACTTCATGTATTCCCAAGCGTCCTCGACGTGCTTTGCGCCGCTGACCATAACCAATGCAGAGGAGCCTGCAAGCACCTTGTTGTTGATGGTGCCGTCAGCGTTGAGCGTACCGGGAACGGGAACGAAGGTCCAGCAACCGTCAAGCTCGGTAGCAAATACCTTGAGCTGGTTGTAAAGACCGGTGTAACCGGAAAGCAGAATGGGCATTTCACCCGTTCTGAAACGGTTTGCGCCACTGTAGTCATAGGGGAAGGAGTACTGTGTAAACATGTTACACATCTTGTTGAATGCGAAGAGAGCAACCTCGGAGTCGAGATTGATTCTCATACCCTCGTCAGCCCAGATGCTACCGCCACTCTGATAAAGGAAAGGCATATAGTCTGCACCAACACCGATCTCCATGTTGTGAGATTGGAGCTTGGACTGTGCTACGTAGAGGTCATCCCACGTCTTGGGGATCTCGATTTCGATCTCGTTCAGAATATCCAAACGCAGGAACATCATCGAGAAGGATTGCGACTCGGGCAAGCCGTAGTAGTGCATGTCGTCGTCGGCATCGGGAACACGGAATACCGTCAGCGCTGCTTCGTTGAAGTTGGCAAGAACTTCCTTGAATTTTCTTTCCGCTTCTTCCGGCGTGTCGCCTTCTTCATATTCCATATTCTCAATTTCCATCAACGCTCCGCGAATTGCGTAGTTGATAACCGTATCGTCACCGAGTCCGTGGTAGACGTCAGGTCCCATGCCTGCCAGAATGGAGGGCAAGAGCGTACCGCCGTTAACCAGCTTGAGGTTTACGGCAATACCGTTCTTTTGGGTAAAGCCGTTAACGGTCATGTTACGAACAACGTTTGCCTGGTCACGACCGGAGGGCAGCCATACAACAACGATGGAGGGGTCCTTATCGTAGTCCTGAGAGGTACCCATGCTGTTGTAGTCACGGAAGAAGGTCCAGAAGAAGCTCTTGATCTCGTGAACGAACGCCTGGAAGAAGTTCGGCTTTGCCTGCGGTGCTTCTGCGGTTGCGGGTTGGATCATCATATAGTCGATCTGCAACGGCTGCGTCTTAACGTCACCAAGGAAGGTACCGATACCACCGGAGTAAGCCTTGAAGTTGGTAAGACCGGATGCAATACCCTCACCGCCGCGAACGACCATCTTGCCGATCAGGTCAACAAGCTTATCGCAGGTACCGGTGTATGTGGAGGATACGCCTGCACCCTCACGCAGGAAGTCGGAGAGGTTTTGGATCGCCTCTTTTTCTGCAAACAGAACATCCAGCGTATCGGGGAGCATGCGGTAGAAGTTATAGTCACGGTAAGCGTCGGGTGTAGGACCTGTGTACTGAACGATGCTCAGGTATGCGTCGTTCAATGCGTTCAGGATACGCTCGATCTCGCGGACGGTGGCACTCATGGTACCAAACGTGACCTTAAGATTGATGGTATAAACAACACCTGCTTCAAAGTAGAGCTGATAGCTTTGATCATCCAGTCTACCCGTGGAGCTCAGCTTGGTCACTTGCCAATCGGAGCTGTAATCGTAACGCAGGCCGGATGCCTCGGAGAACGGCAGTCCGTTATAGTAACCTGCAGTATTCTTGAACTTTTCAAGATACGCCTCTTCGGTATAGTTGGTAGTAACCGTAAGTGCACGGCTGGTGTACATACCGTCAAGGTAGCTCTGCTTAAATCTTGTGTAGATATCGTACCAACCGGAGCTATCTACCGAGAAGCTGTATTCTACCCATTGACCGGGAGTTGCCCACTTTTCACCGCCGATGGTGTTGAGCAGCTGAACGCTGGGGTCAACGGGAGAGGTGAGTGCGGATGCACGGTCCTCAACGGGATATACAACGTTGGAGGAGGTTCTGGTCGGATTTTCTGCTTCGATCTTGATAACGCTGCTTCCCTGTGCATCGCTAATATTCATAGCCTTGAGCTTTTCGCGATAGACCGAATAGGTGTCGGCTGCCTTGTAGGGCAGGAGCGTGAGGGCGGAGAGAGCCATGGGCTCGTTAACGCCCTCCAGAGTGATACGAACAGCACCGTTTTCATCGGGGTTCAAAACAAAGCCAAAGTATTCACTGTCGTAAACCTCTGTTTTACCCTGTGTGTTGGTCAGCTCGTAGGAGTGCGTGTAACCGTCGCTATCGCTGATGATGTAGCGTCTCCATTCGGGAGCCTGCAGCTGCGTAGGACGGATCTCGTTATTATTGAAGTCCAGCATGAAGAAACGGAGACCGTATTCTGCAATAAAGTCGCTGAGCTTGCTTGTCAGATACTCGGGTTGATAGAACACGATGTAGGAGTTGTCGTCAGCAACGGTGTAAACGGGAGCACCGGATGCGCTGACACCTGTCTCGGAAACGTATCCCGCAGCCTCTGCCTTGGCAATAATGTCGGCAAGGTTATCCTTTTTGCCCAAGGTATACTTGGCACTCAGGTCAGTCTTGACGTTTGCATCGCTTGCACCGCTTCCCTGCGCGTACATACCCCAAACCTTGGAGAAGGAGAGGATGTAAGCTTCGGAGAATGCCGGCTTGCCGTTGATGTAGAACTCACGCTCGATGGGCGTGGATCTTGCCTCGATGGGATAGTAATCCAAACCGATGCTGGCAAGCGTTGCGGCGGTGATGTTGTGACTGCCCAGATCCAAAGTCCAGGTCATGGCACCTCTGCCGGGGGTGCGGACAGCAACTGTCTTTTCGTCACCCGTGCCGTACTCGTCGACGTAAGCAAGATCGTCGAGACTGTAGCCCGCCGCCTTTGCTTCATCAAGAGTTGCATAACGGCTGGTGATCTCGCGCCAGCGACCGTCATCCAGCTGATAACGGTTCTCCAAGGCAACCTCGAGAGCGATGTCTTCCTCGTCCTCGTAGAACTTGTCACCCAGAACGATCATCTCCCACACGCCGTCGGTGGCGGTGATGACGGTGTTGCTCCAAGTGTACTTCCAGTTCTTGGTCAACTCGATCGAGATCTCATCAGAGAGCCTCTGTGCGTTTGCATAGTACAAGTTTTGATACTCGGCGTAGGAAATCAGATCCAACGTCTCCTTGTAGTCTGCAATGGTTTTGTCCGTAAGGTTGTCGTGCTTGATCTCCTGTGCACCAACAACGATTGCGGTACTACTCACAAGACACAGCAGTGCCAAAGCTAAACAAAGCAGTCTTGTGAAAGTCTTGTTTCTCATGCGCGTTTCCTCCTGAAAGAAATTAACACTTTTTGCCCTGAATTGTTTTCGTTTGCTCCGCTTTGGCGCTCGCAAATCGCCTTGGCGGTCGGGCTTCGCCGGCGGGCGCGCGCACGTAAAGGGCGGCTCCACGAGATGCACTCTCGCCGGTGGGTCAAACAAACTCTACTAAATCGGGCAATTTTGGGTAGAGTTCTCCCAATAATATATATAATATAATAACACAATTTGGTTGAGATGTCAAGAAAAACTATTTTGAAAAAATGCTCCCTCACGCGCCCGAGCGCACTCAAATTCACGCGGCGGACAAAACGACTTTTCAAAAAATTTACAAATTGAAACGCGCTTTTTTCGTTATCTGCGGTTAAATTTGGGCTTTGTAAACGTAATTTACCCATTTTACCACCAAAAGACCGCCAAATTGTGGGTTTTTGTGCATATTTTTGTCTATTTTTACACGCAAAAAACAATCTTTTTGATTATGGTAAATTTTATTTACCTATTTTTGAAGAATTCCAAAAAACGAAAAAAAACAGAAAGACCTGCTAACATTTGTTAGGGTTGCACAATTTTTTCTTTTGAATTTCTACATATCTATGCAAAGGTCGAAAACGCAAAAAATCCGTTTTTGCGCTCCGATTTCAAATTTGATATCTCCAAAATCAAATCTTTTTAAAAAAGACGCGAAAAACAGGCAGACCGCCCACCTCTCACGAAACAAAGAAAAGCCCCTCGCAACCCGCCCGAAAGAGGGACTGCGAGGGACTTTTTTATCCCTATTATTTACTTCAAAAATCCGTTGACGATGTGCTCCTCTGCTTCTGCCTCGGTCAGTCCCAAGGTCATCAGCTTGATGAGCTGCTCACCTGCGATCTTGCCGATGGCTGCCTCGTGAATGAGGGACGCATCAACGTGGTTTGCTTCGATCTGCGGCAGAGCAATGACCTGTGCGTCACCCATGATGATAGCGTCGCACTCGGTGTGTCCCGAACAACGGTTATTTCCGTTGACGTGTGACAAAAAGCTTTGACGGCTCTTATCCTTTGCAACCGAACGGGAGATGACGTGGGTTGCACTTCCCTCTCCGTTGAGGTCGACCGTAAAGTTGGTCTCTGCAAATTGCGTACCGTGTGTCATGATCTTCTCACGCACGATCAAGGTTGCTCCCTCCTCAAGGGTGGCGGTGGTATCGCGACGGGTGGAGTCCACGCCCTTAATTTGCGCGGTTTCCATCTCCATGTAGCTGTTTTTGCCAAGGACCGCAATAGTCGTGGGATTCATCACGCGCTTGCCCGTGCCCTCGCCCTGACCGTAGTGTTTTTCGACGTATTTGACACGCGCGCCCTCATCAAGATAGAAAGCGTGGATACCGCTGTGCTCACTCTCGTCGCTGCCGCTGTTGTGAATTCCGCAGCCTGCTACGATGGTAACGTCGCAGTCGGCACCGATATGGAAATCGTTGTATACCAGCTCCTTCAGTCCCGACTGTGCGAGCAGAACGGGGATGTGCAGGCTCTCGTTTTTGGTGCCGGGCTTGACGTAAATATCAATACCCTGCTTGTCGGTTTTTGCAACAATGGTGATGTTTTCGGAGTCGTTTTTGCCATACAGGTTGCCGTTAATGCGCAAGGAGTAAGCGCCCTGCGGCACGTCGTGCAGATCTGCTACCTCTGCAAGCAGCTTTTTTTGAATAGCGTCCATCATTATTTGCGCACCTCCTCAAAAAAGCGGCATGCCACCTGCGCGCCCAAAAGCTCGGGCAAGATCTCGTTTTTGGTACCGTAAGCGGCAACACGTCCATCGGCAATGACAATGATCTTGTCGGCAATGTCGAGAATGCGCTCTTGGTGCGAGATAATGACGATGGTACCCTTGGTTTTTTCATACATGTTGCGAAAGACCTGGATCAGATTGTTAAAGCTCCACAGGTCGATGCCCGCCTCGGGCTCGTCGAAAACGGAGAGCTTTGTGCCGCGTGCGTTGATCATTGCGATCTCGATTCTCTTGAGCTCGCCACCCGAAAGAGAGCCGTCAACCTCGCGGTTTACGTAGTCCTTGGCGCACAGACCGACCTCGGAGAGATAGGCGCACGCCTCGGCAACGGAGATGTTCTTGCCGGATGCAATGGAGATGAGCTCCTTGACGGTGATGCCCTTAAAGCGCACGGGCTGCTGGAAGGCAAAGCTGATGCCCGCCTTGGCGCGCTCGGTGATGGAGAGATTCGTGATGTCGACACCATCCAAAAGGATCTGTCCGGCACAGGGGGTATAGATACCCGCGATCAGCTTTGCCATGGTGGATTTTCCGCTTCCGTTCGGACCGGTCACCGCCACAAAGCGATCGTCAATCTTCAGGCTTACGTCACGCAGGATGTATTTGCCATCCGGCGTTTGGTAAGATACGTTTTTGAATTCTAACATTTATATTTCCTTTGCTTTGTTTAAATTTAATTTATCATATTATTGTATCTTCTTTCCCACAAAATTGCAATACAAAGATCGCATTTTGAATGTTAACTTTTTATGAACAAAGAAAGAAAAACAGTATTTTCGTGGTATAATTGGCTCAAAAGAGGCATTTTCGCCCTTTTCTGCCTGATTTTTTAAAACGAGAATTAGAATTGTTCTATTTTTTGATAGGCTTTAAAGAGATTTCTCCCGTGTGTAAGCGGATCAGATCACCGTTCTCGGCGCGTATCAAAAGGGCTCCGTCCGCGTCAATGGACTCGGCAAATCCCTCGTGGGAAGCTCCCTCGCTCACCCAAGCCACGCGCCTGCCAAGCACACAGGAATGCGCGCGATAGTCGGCAAGCCACTCGCGGCTCGAGGGATCTTGCAAATAGTGGGAGATTTCGCAAAAGATTTGCGCAATCAGCTCTGCTACGTCGATCTGTGCACCAAGCGAACCTGCGATCTCTGCCAGCTCCTCGGGAAAGTCAGCGGTGCTCAGGTTGATTCCAATGCCAACGATGACGTGCGTGCTCTCGCCGCTGCTGACCGCCTCGGTGAGAACGCCGCAAATCTTTTTATCATTGTAATAAAGGTCGTTCACCCACTTGATCTGCGTCTGTACGCCCGTCAGGGCTTTGATGGCGCGCATAACGGCAACCGATGCCGCCGACGTGATTGCGACCGCATCGCAAAGCGGTGTTGTGAGCGTGTGCAGAATGCTGAAGTAAGCACCCGTTGCCATGGGCGAGTAAAAGCTGCGCCCCATGCGACCTCTGCCCGCAGTTTGCGTGTGTGCTACAAGGAGTGCGTCGCCCAAAAAGCCGTCCGCCACCATTCGCTTGGCTTCGGTGTTGGTAGAATCGATTTCGTCAAACACGTGCACCGAAACGCCCTCAAATTGCGCTCCAAGTGCGCAAATCAGCGCGTTTTTGCACACACGTGGTGCGTTTTTGCTGTTTTTTGACATATTTTCACTCCCCTTTCGTGGGCTTTTAAATACTTCTTTATAAGGATGCTTTTATGGATATTTCTGTTTTGTTTGAGGATGCGCACATCCTCGTGGTTGTAAAACCGCCAATGCTCGTTTGCGAGTCGACTGCCCAAAAAGACGGTCTTGCAGACCTGCTTTTGGAGCGCACGGGCGGCTATATTGGCACCGTTCACCGACTGGATCGCGGTGTGGGCGGCGTAATGGTATACGCCAAGACACAGGCAGCCGCGGCAAAGCTTTCGACAGCCGTTGCGGCGCGAGAATTGAAAAAAGAATACCTCACCGTCGTTCGCGGCGCGCTTGATCCCGATGTGGGAGAGATGCGCGACCTGCTCTTCCATGACCGCAGGCAGAACAAGACCTTTATGGTCGAGCGTCAGCGTGCAGGGGTAAAGGAAGCACTTTTGGAATACGACACGGTCGACCGCCTGACAACGGCGCGCGGCGAGGAGTGCTCGCTCGTGCACGTTTTGTTGCACACGGGAAGAACGCATCAGATACGCGTGCAATTCGCGTCGCGCGGACACACGCTGCTGGGGGACGGCAAATACGGAGCACGCGGAGACAACCGACCGATCGCTCTGTTTGCCAAACGGTTGACGTTTTTGCACCCCGTAACGCGAAAAAAGATGGAATTTGAGGCAGAGTGGGAATCTCTTGGTGAGATTCTTGGGCAAAAGTGATTTTTGGGTTGTCGAGCAAACGCTCGGCAACCCAGTTTGTTTTTTTAGTTTCAGTGATCTTTTGTGGAAAGTTTTTGATAAAACTTTTTTCAAAAAGTTTTCGCCGTCAAGGGCGCGGAGCCCTTGTCGCTTTCCGCAGAAAGCGAAACAAAATCTCGGCGTTTCTTTTCGGGCGTTGGCGAAGCCAATGCGGCGGAGCGAAGCGTAGCCTTAGGCTCTTTCTTTGCGCCTCCACTTTGCAAAGAAAAGGCGGCTAAAGCATTTTTCGCAAACAACCCGTCTACCCGCTTATCCGGAACATTCAAAAATCTGCTCCAATTTTTCCAATTTATCCATTTTCATCGGCGGTGTTCCCTCAAGCGGAAACGGGATATTCAAAGACTTGTATTTTTCAAGACATAAATTCTTAAACGGTAACAGCTCTACCTTTTTGATACAACTGTATCCTTTTATCAGATCCGCAAGGCGCAAAACGTCCTCCTCGCTATCGTTGATGCCGGGGACAACCACGTGGCGGATCCATACGTCCTTTTGCAGCTCCTCAAGGCGATCCAAAAACGCCAACGTTTGCGCCAAACTGCCACCCGTGTAGCGTTTATAGTCCTCCTCTGTAGTCATTTTGATGTCCACGAGAAAGAGATCGGCAACCTCCATCAGCCGCTCGGCGGCAGGCGTCAGGGGAGCTCCGCAGGTGTCAACGGCAACGTGCAAGCCCTCTTTGTGGAGGAGCGTTGTCACCTCGGTAACGAACTCCGCTTGAAGTAGCGGCTCGCCGCCCGAAAAGGTCACGCCCCCTTTTTTGATAAAGGAGTAAAAGCGCACCAGTCGCGCGGCAAGAGAGGCGGCATCGGTCAGCTGGCTCTCCTCGCGCGCCCACGTGTCGGGATTGTGACAGTAGGCGCAGCGCAAGGGACAGCCCGACAGAAAGACCACCGAGCGCACGCCCGGCCCATCGACCGTGCCCAAGGATTGTAAGCTATGTACGTAGCCTTTCATGTTACAGTGCTTCGTGGAAGGTGCGGCTGATGACCTCTTTTTGCTGCTCGAGCGAGAGCTTGTGGAAGTTGACCGCGTAGCCCGACACACGAATGGTGAGGTTGGGATACAGCTCTGGATTTTCCATCGCGTCGATCAGCTTTTGACGGTTGAGCACGTTGACGTTGATGTGGTGTGCGTTGCGGTCGAAATAGCCGCCCAAAATGTCCACAAGGTTTTCGATGCGCTCCTCATGCGTTTTGCCGAGTGCCTCGGGCACGATAGAGAAGGTGTTGGAAATACCGTCACGGCAAGAATCGTAGGAAAGCTTTGCAACCGAGCAAAGGGATGCCAGAGCACCGCAGGTCTCGCGGTTGTGCATCGGGTTTGCACCGGGGGCAAAGGGCTCGCCTGCGCGGCGACCGTCGGGAGTAGCTCCCGTCTTTTTGCCGTAAACGACGTTGCTTGTAATGGTGAGAACAGACAGGGTGTGAATAGCACCGCGATAGGTGGGCGTTTCGCGCAGATCCGCGATAAACGTTTCCAAAAGCTCCTCGGCAATGGAGTCCACACGTCCGTCATCGTTGCCGAATTTGGGGAAGTCGCCCTCAACGGCAAAATCGCTGATAAGACCGCGCTCGTCGTGAATAGGCTTAACGGTTGCAAATTTGATGGCGGAAAGGCTATCGGCGATAACCGAAAGACCTGCCGCGCCAAACGCCATTACGCGCTCCACGTCGGTATCGTGCAGAGCAAGCTGCGTTTTTTCGTAGGCGTATTTATCGTGCATATAGTGAATGACGTTCATGGTGTTAACGTATTCACCTGCCAGCCACTTCATGTAGAAGTCCAGGCGCTGGCGAACCTTATCGTAGTCCAGAACCTCGTCCTCAAGAACGGGCATTTCGGGACCGATCTGCATATTGTATTTTTCGTCGCGTCCGCCGTTGAGGGCGAGCAGCAGGATCTTGGGCAGGTTGCAACGCGCGCCAAAGAACTGCATCTGCTTGCCAACCTTCATCGCGCTCACGCAGCAGGCAATGGCGTAATCGTCGCCAAAGCGGGGACGCATCAAATCGTCGCTCTCGTATTGAATGGAGTCGGTGTCGATGGAAACGCGCGCGCAGTAGCGCTTAAAGGGCTCGGGTAGCTTGTTGGACCACAAAACAGTCAGGTTTGGCTCGGGAGCCGAGCCAAGGTTGTAGAGCGTGTGCAAAAAGCGGTAGGCGTTCTTGGTAACCAAGGGTCTTCCGTCCTCGCCAACGCCGCCAACTGCCTCGGTGATCCACATCGGGTCGCCGCCAAACAGCTCGTTGTACTCGGGTGTGCGCAAATGGCGGATCATACGCAGCTTCATAACAAATTGGTCGATCAGCTCCTGCGCACCCTCTTCGGTCAAGGTGCCGTTTTGAATGTCTCTTTCAATGTAAATATCGAGGAACGTGCCTACGCGGCCAAGCGACATTGCCGCACCGTTTTGCTCCTTGTTTGCGGCAAGGTAGCCAAAATAGACCCATTGGACTGCCTCTTGTGCGTTCTCGGCAGAGCGCGAGATGTCGCAGCCGTAAAGCGCCGCCATCTCCTTGAGCTTGCCCAAAAACTCGATCTGCTTATAGAGCTCTTCCGACAGGCGCATGACCTCTTCGGTCATTCCCTTTTTGCCAAGCTCTTGCTTGTCTTTTTTCTTTTCTTCAATCAGGAAATCAATACCGTAAAGCGCAATGCGGCGGTAGTCGCCGATGATGCGACCGCGGCCGTAAGCATCGGGGAGACCTGTCAGTATGCCTGCGTGGCGCATAGCGCGCATGGTATCGGTGTAAACGCGGAACACGCCATCGTTGTGCGTGGTGCGGAATTGGAAGGCTTTTTCGATCTCGTCGGAAAGCTCTGTTCCATACGCCTTGCAGGCGCTTCTTGCCATGCGGATGCCGCCAAAGGGGTTGACACCGCGCACAAGGGGCTCGGCGGTCTGCAAGCCCACGATCAATTCGTCCTCTTTATCAAGGTACGCTGCAGGGTAAGCTGTGAGGGACGTGACGGTTTCGGTGTCGATGCCAATAACACCGCCTTTTTCTCTTTCTTCCTTCAGTTTTGCATCCAGCTTTGCCATCAGGCGGCGCGTGCGTGCGGTGGGGGCTGCCAAAAAGCTCTCGTCCCCCTCATAGGGTGTATAATTCTTTTGAATAAAATCTCTTACGTCGATGCGTTCGCACCAATCTCCAAGGGTGAAGCCCACCCATGCTTTTGCAAAGTTTCCCATCGTTTTATCCCTCTCTTTCTCGCTCAAATTGATATCCACGGACAACAAAAGGACAGTTTTGTTGCGTGCAAAACTGCCCAGACGGTCGGCGTTCAAATTCCCGGCTCCACGTGGTAAAAATCCACAATTTCCGTCAGTCACACGGGAACGTTATTCTCTGCCTTATATTATAGCATTGCTTGCCCCTTTTGTCAACGGAAATCGACAAAAAATATTTGTTATTTTTTATACAATCTCACAAGATATTGTGTTTTGCAGAAAAACGGGAAACAAGATGTATTATTTGGGGCGGTTTTGAACAAACAAAAGAAGTCGCTTGTGGCGGGGCGGAAAAGGACACACCTCCCCTATGTTGAAAACGATAAATAATTTGTAGGGGAGGCGTTCCGCCTCCCGAAAACAAACGGTTATTGAGAAGTGAAAATCAGCCTGTCATCCTGAGCGAAGTCGAAATTCCTCTGAGCGAATAGCGAGGAGGAATCGAGGAGCGATAGCGACGAAGGGATCTCCGAACAAATTTTGGTGGCTTACCAAGGAAAATGTTACATCCCTTTGACAAGTCACCGAAACTCGTTACGAGATCCCGCAAACCGCAAGCGTTTTGCGCTTTTACCTCGCTCTTCGCTCGGTAAAAGTTCGACTCCGCTCAGGATGACAGGTTGGTTGATTATTTTGCTATTGTTGATAGAAAAACGGGCGACTTTTGTCGCCCGTTCATTTTTATGTATCCTTTTCCGATGAAAGAAAATTTTTTTCAATAAATCCTTTGGCGCGGTAGGCGAGCAGGAAGGTCGTCTCGCCTGCCCTGAGCTCTGCCATTAGGAATTTTTCGCCCTCCATTTTATCTATCGTGACCTCGTTACGCAAAAAGGCGTGGCACCCCAAATCCTTTTCCTCTCGGAAAAAGCCGTTTTTGAGGTTGGTCGTGATGCGCAATTCGTCATCTGCGACAAAAATGCAAACGTCCTGATTTTTGAATTTTTTATCGCTTGCATCGTAGCATTTTGTTACAATGCAGGGCTCTTGCAAGCCGTAATACTCGCGCAAATGTTCGCAAGCTTTGGATAAAATGTCTTGCCGCGATATTCTTCTTCTGTTCGCTCGCTTCCAAATCGGAATAGAAATGAGTAACCCGATAATAATGCTAAAGGCCATTCCCATCATACTTAAGAATGGGAGTCCCAGAAACATATACACAATGATTAAAAAAACATTTCCTTCAGGTTCCGGAATTTGTGTCAACCCCCAAACAGAAAAACCAAAACACGCTCCGGTGACAAGGAGAAACAGACCACATCCAATACCGCCTAATGCCATATCTCTGCGCGCAAGTCTTTCTTCTTGCTTTTGATATTCAGCGTACTGCGCCCGCAAAACAGGATCTTCGGTTGTTTGTAAGCCCTTGTATTTGAAATAGCGCATCGGCGTTCCTCCTTTCTATAATTTTTCTGTTGCCGTCAGAGGGTATCCTCCATCACAACCTTGAGTGGCTTCATGCCGCACTTTTCATAAAAGCGAATAGCACCCTCGTTGAGGCACCAGACGTTGAGGGTAACGGCAGCGCACCCCTGTCTTTTTGCCTCGTCCTTGACGTAATCATAAAGCGCGGTGCCGATGTGCCGACCGCGCTCGGTGGCATCGACGCAAAGATCGTCGATGTAAACGGTTTTGCGGTCCATCAGCGAGGGGTTATTCTTTGTCTCCTCGTAGATGCAAAAGGCATAGCCCAGCACCTTTTCCTCATCATCCACCGCCACAAAGATGGGGGCGGTGTCGCACGCGAGGATGGCGCAAAGCTCCTCGTCGTTGTATTTTTTGTTGCCCAGACGAAAGATGTCGGGGCGTCCCTCGGCGTGAATGCGGTGCACCTGATACAACAGCTTGTTGATACCCGCAACGTCGCGCTCATCGGCTCTTCTGATATTCATAATCTTCTCCTTTTATAAAGAGTTACCCAAAAACCTCTGCTGCGGCAATGATGCGGAGCTTCTCCTCGTCTACGCGGTCGCGCCCGTAGGCGTCAAAAAAGCGGTCGCGGTAAGCATCGGTGTGCAGGTTGAAAAAGAGCGTCCACGCGCCCCAAAAGAGGTCAAGGTGACGGTCTCCTACGCCGCCGCTATCCACGTCGATAAACTTGCTAAATTGCCAGCCGTCATAAATGACGTTTGGCAGGCAGTAGTCGCCGTGCAGGAGCGTGTTTGTTTCAAGCAGGTGTCCGTTTTTCTCAAGGACAGACCACGCCTCCTCGGCGGATGC